>NZ_CP093529.1:300000-422312 GCF_022682305.1 Shinella zoogloeoides | reverse complement strand
ATCAAGAATCTCAAAATGCGATTTCAAGCCCATATGATGGATTAAATCGCATTTAGAACCGATTCTGACGTTCGGGCAAGGATTTAATGGTTAACGAAATATCGCGGGCAGCCTCCAAAAGGGGCCGAAACCGGCGGATCGCCTATAATATTCCGGCGCGGGATCATCTCGATCGACCGCGACACCGCTTTCGCAACGGGCCGGTGCGCCCTTCCGGCATCGTTCTACCGCAGAATGGGACGGCCAGACAGGGGACCCGCGAATCAGTCCACTGTTTATTGCCTGATGGAAGGATGAAGGACGGGCCTGTATCCTGCCCCGAGGGTCAGCACCGTGGAGGGCGGCGTGAGAAGCCAGTCGGCGCCATCCAGCCTTTCAGCCGGGGCATAGCCATCCGTCGTCCAGCGATGGGCGCGGCCCGACAGCAGCGTGAAGGCCTCTCCGCCCGACGCCACGACCGCGCCGTCCGGAAGGTCGGCAAGCGGGCAGGGCAGGGGGTGCAGGCGTTTCACACGGTTCTCCAGACGTTCGGCGTGGAGAACCGCGTCCATTGCGCCGGCGGCGGGAAGTGCTTCGCGCCGCGCCTCGGCCCAGGAAGCCCGGAACCGTTGCGCGGCCTCCCACCGGCAGGTGAAGCAAGGCCGGTGACCGGCGGCAAGCGCGACGGCCTCGTCGAGGAAGAACAGCTCCGTCCAGCTCCGGCCGCCCATCACCGTGCGGCGCACGCCCTGATAATCGCGGGAGCAGATCAGCCAGGCCTTGCTGGACCAGCGTCTGGCCAGCAGCGTCTTTGTCTGCGGGTCGTGCAGGATGCCCCGGTTACCCGTGAAAAGGCCGCGCTGGGAAATGGCGACGATCTCGCCGAAGGGCGTGACGCGGTTTTGAAGCGGCATGGCGTGCTCGAAAACGATTTCCTCTCGCCGCCTTTCATACCATAGTGGCCGGCATCATCAATGCGCGCTCCGGCGCCGCTCTATCCGAAGGTTTCCCATGCAGTCCTCCTGGCCCGAAGCCGGCACCCCGCTCGATCAGGTCTCCACCCCCATGCCCGTCATCGACGAGGACCGGCTGGAGGCCAATATCCGCCGCGCGCAGGCCTATTTCGACCAGCACGGCAAGGGACTGCGCCCCCATATCAAGACGCACAAGATCGTGGCCGTCGCCGAGGCGCAGCGCGCGGCCGGCGCCGCCGGTATCAATTGCCAGAAGGTGAGCGAGGCGGAAGTCTTTGCTGACGCCGGCTTCGAAGACATATTGATCACCTACAACATTCTCGGCGCGGCGAAGCTCAAGCGCCTGCGCGCCCTGCACGAACGCGTGCCGAAACTCAGCGTCGTCGCCGACAGCACGGTGACGGTCGATGGGCTTGCCGATGCCTTCGACGCGGCGCGGCCGCTGACGGTTCTCGTCGAATGCGATACGGGCGGCAAGCGCTGCGGCGTCCAGACACCGGAGGCCGCCGCAGCGCTTGCCGTGCGCATCGCCGCCGCTCCCTCCTTGCGCTTCGGCGGGGTACTCACCTATCCGGCCGCAGGCGGGGCGCAAGCCGTCGAGGCTTTCCTCAGCAGCACCATGACGCTTCTTGCCGGAAAGGGCATCGACTGTCCGATACGCTCGAGCGGCGGCTCGCCGGACCTGTTTAAGGCCCACCTCGTGCCGTCGGCGACGGAGCACCGCGCCGGCACCTATGTCTACAACGATCGCAGCATGGTGCGCGCCGGGGAGTGTACGCGGGCCGATCTCGCCATGCATATCCTCGCCACCGTGGTTTCGCGCCCTGCGGAAGACCGCGCCGTTCTCGACGCCGGGTCGAAGACGCTGACCTCGGACCTGCTGGGCTTCAACGACTATGGCGAGATCGACGGCTTCGAGGGCGCGCGCATCGTATCGCTCTCCGAGGAACACGCCGTCGTCGATATCGGCGCGTGCCGCGAGGGCTTCCCGCCCATCGGCGGCCAGGTGCGGATCGTGCCGAACCATACCTGTGTCGTAAGCAACCTCTTCGACCGGATGGTCTTTCACCGAAATGGCGTCGTCACCCGCGTCGAGGACGTTGCGGCGCGCGGCACCGTATGGTGAGACGGAACAAGGCCGGCCCTGCCGCCGGCGACATGCATGACAGGAGAACAGGCCATGGCTGACAACAACGCACCCTTCTTCATCGAGGACACGGACGAGAGCGAGATTTCCTCCGATGTCGCCGGCCTCGGCAACCTCATGATGACGACCCACATTCCCCTGCGTGCGGATGGCTCGCTGGAGACCGGCGATGTCCGGACGCAGAGCATCGCGACACTGGAAAGCCTGAAGGCCTCTCTGGAAAAGACCGGCAGCAGCCTTGCCGACGTCATCCACCTGACCATCTACCTTACCGACATGGCCGAGCGGCCGATCTTCAACGAGGTCTACTGCACCTATTTCAGGAAGCCCTATCCGGTCCGTTGCGCCGTCGGCGTCGCCGCGCTCGCCGATCCCGGCATGAAGGTGGAAGTGACCGCGATGGCGGCGCGGCGCAGGGCCGACTGAAGAACGGCGCGTCGCCTTTCTGCAGCGCGCTTTTCCATGCCCCGCGCCCATCCGGCAGGAGATGCCGGGCGCGCACAGGCCAAATGTGCATATTTTCTATAAAAATAGTCAATTTAAGAAAGCCGTGCCTGCTGCCACCCTCTTCCGTTTGTTATCCCTATGAGCATCAGGGGTCTCCAGCGGAGCGGGAACAATGAATGCTCATGTCGAGAACACGCATTTCAAGCTTCACAGCACGGCGGTGCCAGACCATCCGGCCGATGCCGACAGCCTGAAGGCGGCGCTGCGCACGCTGGGTGGCGGGGTCAGCATCATCACGGCGGGGGAGGGGGAGGCGCGCACAGGCGCGACCGTTACCTCGGCGACCGCGCTTTCCGTCGAGCCGGCGCGCATGCTCGTTTCCCTCAACCGCAGCTCTTCCACTTGGCCCGTCGTCGAGCGCTTCGGCCATTTCGCCATAAACATCGCCGGTGCGGACCATGAGGCGCTTGCCAACCAGTTCGCCGGCCGTGGCGGCCTGCGTGGCCCGGATCGCTACCGCGGCGCGGACTGGACCACCGCCGTCAGCGGCGCGCCATTGCTCGTTAATGCCGCCGCGGCCATCGATTGTATCGTCGAGGAGGCGATCGAGCGGCACAGCCATGTCATCGTCATCGGCAAGGTGCTGGCCATCCGCATCGGCTCCGGCCATTCGCTGCTCTACCAGGACGGCCGCTACCATGCCGTCCCCCGCTAACGACTGAACGGCCTCCCGGCCGCACTCCACCACTCACCCTGCATCCTGACCCGCCGAGAGCGGGATCGCGAACCCGTGGCCCCGCGCCACCTTCGACAGACACGAAAGGAAACGACATGACACGCAAGATCAGGCTTGGCGCATTCCTTCCCGGCGGCGGCCAGCACATCGCCTCCTGGCGGCACCCGGACCAGCCGGCGGACGGGGCGACCAGCCTCGACTTCCACAAGCAGCTCGCCCGAACGGCCGAGCGCGGCCTCTTCGACGCCTATTTCCTGGCGGACAATCTCGCGATCGGCTTCGGCGGCGCGAGGGAGGGTGGCAATGCGCGTGTCGCCGGCTTCGAGCCGGTGACGCTCTTCTCGGCGCTCTCCACGGTCACGACCAATCTCGGCTTCATCGCCACCGCCTCCACCACCTACGAGGAACCGTACAACACGGCGCGCAAATTCGCCTCGCTGGACCTCATTTCCGGCGGCCGCGCCGGCTGGAACGTCGTCACCACGACGGGCGATCCGACCGCGCAGAACTTCAACCGCGACACCCAGCTTCCCCATGCCTCGCGCTACCGTCGGGCGGCCGAGCATGTCGATGTGGTCAAGAAGCTCTGGGACAGCTTCGAGGACGACGCCTTCCTGCGCGACAAGGAGAGCGGCGTTTTCTACGAGCCGGAAAAGCTGCACGAGAGCGATCATCGCGGCGAGCATTTCCAGGTGCGCGGGCCGCTCAACGTGCCCCGCTCGCCGCAGGGCCACCCGGTCATCGTGCAGGCTGGCCAGTCGGATGACGGGCGCGGGCTTGCCGCCGCCACCGCCGAGGTCATTTTCACCGCTCACCAGCACATCGAGACGGCGCAGGAATTCTACCGCGACATCAAGGCGCGCGCCCGCGGTCTCGGACGGGAGCCGGGCCATATCCTCGTCATGCCCGGCGTCGCGCCCTTCGTGGGCCGCACGCAGGCCGAAGCGCAGGAGAAATACGACCGGCTGACCTCGCTGATCCTCGAAGAGGACGGCGTCGGCCTGCTCAACGGCCTGACCGGCGGCACGCTGGACCTGCGCGGCTACGATGTCGACGGTCCGCTGCCACCCGCCCCGCCGACCGAGGGCATGAAGAGCCGGCAGGCGCTCATCCGCCAGATCGCCGACGAGAACAATTTCTCGATCCGCCAGCTCTATCAGTGGGTAGCCACCGCCCGCGGGCACTTCACCATCGTCGGCACACCGGAGACCATCGTCGACACGCTGCAGGAATGGTTCGAGAACGAAGCCGCCGACGGTTTCAACATCCTGCCGCCATGGCTGCCGACCGCACTCGACGATTTCGTCGATCTCGTCATCCCCGAACTGCAGCGCCGCGGCCTGTTCCGCACGGCCTACGAGGGCAGGACGCTGCGCGAGAACCTCGGTCTGCCGTTCCCCGTCAACCGCTGGGCCGGCGCGCGCACCGGTCTCCAGGCCGCCGAATAGGGAGCAAAGCATGTCCTACGAGAACATCAACTCCACGCTGGGGGCAGACCTGCGTCTCACGGACCGGCCACGCCCGGCGCTCGTTACCCTCGCAAGGCTGAACGCCATCCTCACGCCGTTCTTCGCCCGCTACGGGCTGGTTCTGGCCTTCCTGGCGCTCTGGCAGATTGCGAGCACGCGGGGCTGGGTCAATCCGTCCGTCTTCCCGCCGCTCGACGTCATCGTCTCGGCGCTCTGGAGCAGCCTGGCGAGCGGGGCGCTCATCGACGATATCGCCATCAGCCTCCAGCGTTCCGGTATCGCCTTCGCCGCCGCCGTCGTCGTCGGCATTCCGCTCGGTCTCGTCATGGGGCAGGCGCGGGTCGTCGAGCAGGCGCTCGATCCCTTGCTCCAGTTCTTCCGCCAGACCTCCGCGCTCGCACTCTACCCGGTCTTCATCCTGTTGCTCGGGCTGGGCGAAACCTCCAAGGTCTTCGTGATCTTCTGGGCGACGCTCTTCCCGATCCTGCTGTCGACCATCGGCGGCGTGAAGGAGGTGGACGGCAAGCTTGTCGAGATGGCGCGGACCTATGGGGCGAGCCGCCTCGCCATC
The DNA here is from genome assembly GCF_022682305.1 of Shinella zoogloeoides. Lineage (NCBI taxonomy): Bacteria > Pseudomonadati > Pseudomonadota > Alphaproteobacteria > Hyphomicrobiales > Rhizobiaceae > Shinella > Shinella zoogloeoides. The sequence continues at coordinate 416,989 of NZ_CP093529.1, read as the reverse complement.
TTCCGCCGCGTCGTGCTACCGGCCTCGGTCCCGGCCATCTTCGTCGGCCTGCGCCTCTCGGCCACCACGGCGCTGCTGCTTCTCATCGCCGCCGAGATGATCGGCGCCAACAAGGGTGTCGGCTTCCAGGTGATGAACGCCCAGTACAATTTCCAGATCCCGCTGATGTTCGCGGCGATCCTGCTGCTGGCGCTGCTCGGCCTCCTCGCCAATGCCGTGCTCGTCCTTCTCCAGAAGAAGCTCTGCCGCTGGTCGCAGCCCGGCATCTGATCCTCCCTCTCCCATTCCGAAAGGACACCGACATGACCTTCCATTCCCGCAAGCTTCTTCTTTCCGCAGCCCTTTTCCTCGGCCTTGCCGCCACCGCTTCGGCGGAAGAGGTCAAGCTGCGCTACCTCGCCAGCCAGGGCGGCCTTACCGCCCATGAGCTAGCCGCCGAACTCGGCTATTTCGAGGGTACCGGCATCACGCTCGACAATGTCGGCTATGCCGGCGGCGGCCCGGCCTCGCTGATTGCGCTCGCTTCCGGCGACGTGGAGATCGGCAGCGCCGCGACCGCCGCGGTGCTCAACGCCATCGTCAGCGGCAACGACTTCGTCGCCGCCTACCCGTCGAACGGCATCAACAAGGAGGTCCAGTCGATCTTCTACGTGCTGGAAGACAGCCCCATCAAAACCATCGGGGACATTGCCGCAAAGAGCGTCGCGGTGAACACGCTCGGCGCCCATCTCGACTATACGATCCGCGAGGCGCTGCATAAGGAGGGCCTGCCTTCGGATGCGGCCAACCAGGTCGTCGTGCCGGGGCCGCAGCTCGAGCAGGTCCTGCGCTCCGGCCAGGTCGACGTCTCGGCCTTCGGTTACTGGCAGACGACCTTCGAGGGTGCGGCGCGCAAGAACGGGGGCCTGCGCCCCATCTTCGGCGATACTGATGTGCTCGGGGAGATCGCCGGCGGCTTCGTGGTGCTGCGGCGCGATTTCGTGAAGGCGCATCCAGAGGCGGCCAAGACCTTCGTGAAACAATCCGCGCGCGCGCTGGACTACGCCCGCGAGCACCCGGAAGAAACCCGCGAGATCTTCGCCAAGGCCCTCGAAAAGCGCGGCGAGAACCCGGACATCGCCCAGTATTTCCAGGGCTTCGGCGTGCGCGCCGGTGGCCTGCCGGTCGAGCGGGACGTGCAGTTCTGGATCGACGTGCTCGTGCGCGAGGGCAAGTTGAAGGAAGGCCAGCTCACCGCCCGCAACGTGCTCTACGCGCCCGAAGCGGCGACGAACTGAGGTGCACCGATGAGCCTTTCCCCTGAAACGGCCCGCGGAGAGGTGACCATCCGTCACCTCTCGAAATCCTACAGCCTGAACGGCCGGCCCTTGCCCGTCCTCAGCGACATCAACCTCGACATCCGCGCTGGCGAGAGCCTTGCCATCGTCGGAGCCAGCGGCTCGGGCAAGACCACGCTGCTGCGCATTCTCGCCGGGTTGGAAGATGCCGATGGCGGCGAGGTACTGATCGACGGCAAGGCCGTCGAGGGCGTCGGCGCGGAACGCGCCGTCATCTTCCAGGAGCCGCGCCTCCTGCCCTGGCTCACCGTGCTGGAGAATGTCGCCTTCGGTCTCGACACGCGCGGCGTCGGCCGGGCGGAGGCGAGGAGCCGGGCGCGCCGATATGTGCATCTTGTCGGCCTTCAGGCCTTCGAAAGCGCCTACCCGCGCCAGCTTTCCGGCGGCATGGCGCAGCGCGTCGGCATCGCCCGGGCGCTCGCCGTCCGGCCGGAGATCCTGCTGCTGGACGAGCCGCTCGGTGCGCTCGACGCCATGACGAAGATCGGCATGCAGCAGGAACTGACGCGTATCTGGCGCGACGAGGACGTGACCACGATCCTCGTCACCCACGATCTGGAGGAGGCGATCTATCTCGCCGACAGAATCCTGATCCTGCCGCGCGAGAAGAACGCCGCTCCGCGCCTGATCGAGATCGACCTGCCCCGCCCGCGCGACCGCAGCGCCCCGGATTTCGTGCGCCATCGCGAGGAATTGCTGAACCTCTTCGGCCTCCACTGAGCGCGCGCCGCACGATTGCCTTTGACCCCGTCCGCTTCGGCCGATAGACGAACGTCTTCCGGCCGGCGGCGGGGTTCCTTTCCGCCCGCCCGACTGGACAGAGCCATTCGACGGAGGGATTCCATGAGTGACCTTTTCGACGCCGCACCACGCACCGGATCGATGCCGCTGGCGGCGGAATTGCGCCCGGCGACGCTGGACGACGTGATCGGCCAGGAAAAGGTCATCGGCCCCGGCACCATGCTGCGCCGGCGCATCGCCGCCGGCCGGCTCGGCAGCATCATCCTCTACGGCCCGCCCGGGCTTGGAAAGACTTCCATCGCCCGCGCTATCGGCAACATGCTCGGCAAGAATTTCCGCCCGCTGCATGCCGCGCACAACAACGTCGCCGATATCCGCAAGATCGCAGACGAGGCCCGCATGCGCCCGACGCTGCTCTTTGCGGACGAGGTGCATCGCTTCAGCGCAACACAGCAGGATCACCTGCTGGCGCTCTGCGAGGAGGGTGTCGCCGACTTCATCGGCGCGACGACCGGCAATCCCTACCACACGCTGACGCCCGCTCTCATCTCGCGCTCCACCATTCTGAAGCTGGAGCCGCTGAGCATCGAGGAGATGGAAGAGGTGGTGCGACGTGGTCTCCAGCATCTGGCGGCGCGCGGCATCACCGTGGAGCTTGCGCCGGAGCAACTGCGCCGGATCGCGGGACGTTCGGGAGGCGATGCCCGCCGCGCGCTGACCGTGCTGGAAAGCCTCGCCGTCGGCCATGCACCGGGCGAACCTGTCGTCATATCGGAGGCGATGGTCGAGGAGGCCTATGCCGCCGCGCCCGTCAATCACGACCGCTCGGGCGACGCTCACTACGACGTGGTCTCCGCCTTCGTGAAGTCGATGCGCGGCTCCGACCCGGACGCGACGCTCTACTGGCTCGCCCGGCTGGTCCATGGCGGCGAGGATCCGCGCTACATCGCCCGCCGCATCATGATCCATGCTTCCGAGGACGTCGGCCTTGCCGACAATACCGCGCTCCAGACCGCCGTCGCGGCCCTCCATGCGGTGGAGAAGATCGGCTATCCCGAGGCCCAGATCATACTGGCCCACGCCGCCCTCCATGTCGCACGTGCGCCGAAATCCAACTCCGCCTGCCGCGGTATCGGGCTGGCGCTCTCCCATGTGGCGAACGAAGCGCCCTCCGCCGTGCCGATGCATCTGCGCGACGCGCATTACAAGGGCGCGGCGGCGCTCGGCCATGTCGGCTACGCCTTCCCGCATGACGACGGGCGCGGCTGGAGCGAGCAGGTCTATGCGCCGGACGTGCCGCGCGGCGCGTTCTACCAGAGCGACGCCCGCGATGCGGCAACCTTCGAACGGCGGGCGGACGAACATTGGGAGCAGGTGACGGGTCGCCCGACGCTGGCCCGCTTCACCGGGAAGCGCTGACGCCTCAGCCTTCTGCGAGGCCGCTGCGCACCCGGTTCACCACCGTCCAGGCGAGAAGGACGCAGGCCATCGGCTGGATATGCCATGTCCAGGCCGGCAGCGTGCCGAAGCCCGCAACGAGCGCGCCGAGCGCGCCGAAAAGCAGCGCCCGGTCGCTCTTGCCCATCGGGCCTTCGTAATTGCGGCCATTACCGTGGACCGCGCCGAGAACGCCGGCGAATTCGGTCAATGTCGCAAGGAAGACGATCGCCATCAGCCAGGGCAGAGAAAACGGCGCAACCAGCGCGAAAGGCACGTAGAGCGCCGCGTCGGACACGACGTCCGCAATCTCGTTGAGATAGCCGCCGAGCGCGCTCTTCTGCCCATGCTCGCGCGCCAGCATGCCATCGACGGCATTGAAGGCCATGCGCAGGAACATCCACACCGGCACAAGCGCGAAGAGCGCCGGCTCGGGCTGGACGACAAGCAGCCCCCCGATCGCAATCGAAACGATGGCGGCGACGAGCGTCACCTGATTGGCCGTGAGGCCCATGGCCGCCAGCCGCCCGACCATCGGGCGAAGGAGGTTCTGGAAAGACGATTTCAGTTTATAGATCGACATGAAAGCTCGAATCCGCTCGATTGCCTTCAACAAATGCAGACGCAACGCAATGAAATCAACTGCAAACCTGCGGGCTCATCCGTATAGGTGATGATCTCACAGCGAAGGAATGGTGGCATGATCGAAAAGACGTTCGCGAGCCATGACGGCGTGGAGCTGTTTTACCGCGTGTGGCCCGCCCGTTCGGGTACGGCAAAAGGCGCGATCGTGCTCCTGCATCGTGGCCACGAGCATGGTGGGCGCGTGGCGCATATCGCCGAAGAACTCGGCCTCGACGATTTTACCTTCTACGCTTGGGATGCGCGCGGCCATGGTCGTTCGCCCGGCGAGCGCGGCCATTCGCCCTCCTTCGCTCATTCGGTGCGCGATCTCGACTGCTTCGTCCGCCATATCCGGGAAACCGACGGCTTTGCGATGGACGATATCGCCGTCGTCGCCCAGAGCGTCGGCGCCGTGCTGGCGGCGACCTGGGTGCATGACTATGCGCCGGATATCCGCGCGCTGGTGCTCGCCTCGCCGGCCTTCGACGTGAAGCTATACGTTCCCTTTGCGAAAGAGGGCATTGCACTCTGGCAGAAGCTGAAAGGCACCTTCTTCGTCAATTCCTATGTCAAGGCGCGTTTCCTGACGCACGACCCGGCGCGCATCGCCTCCTTCGAGGCCGATCCGTTGATCACCCGCCCCATCGCTTCCAACATTCTTCTGGAACTCTACGAGGCGGCCGACCGCGTGGTGGCCGATGCGCGCGCCATCACGGTGCCGACGCAGCTTCTCGTTTCCGGCAGCGATTTCGTCGTGCGCCATGCGCCGCAGCACCGTTTCTTCGAAAATCTTGGCGGCACGATCAAGGAACGCCATGTGCTGCCCGGCTTCTACCATGACACGCTCGGCGAGCGGGACAGGGCGAAAGCACTGGAGAAGGTGCGCGCCTTCCTCCTCGCTCGCTTTGCCGAGCCGCCCGTCGTGGCGGATATGCGGCGCGCGCATCTCACCGGCTATACCCGCGACGAGGCCGACCGGCTGGCGACACCGCTCTCGCTCTTCTCGCCGCGCGGCCTCTACTGGGCGCTGACGCGCGCCTCCATCCGGTTCGGCGGCATTTTTTCCAAGGGGATCGCGACCGGCCTGCGCACCGGCTTCGATTCCGGCTCGACGCTGGATTACGTCTATGAGGACGAACCGCGCGGCCTCGGCCCCGGTGGGCGGCTGATCGACCGGCAGTTCCTCGACGCCATCGGCTGGCGCGGCATCCGCCAGCGCAAGGTCCATCTGGAGGAACTTATCGGCAAGGCGCTTGCCCGCTTAAAGGCGGACGGCAAGCCGCTGCGCCTGCTCGACATCGCTGCCGGCCACGGGCGCTACGTGCTCGACGCCGTCGCTGCGTCGGATGCGAAGCCCGACAGCATCCGCCTGCAGGACTATTCGCCGATCAATGTGGACAAGGGCACGGCGCTGATCGCTGAACGCGGCCTGCAGGCCGTGGCCTCCTTCCACCGTGCCGACGCCTTCGATACGGAAGCGCTGGCGGCAACCGAGCCGCGCCCGACGCTCTCCATCGTCTCCGGCCTCTACGAACTCTTCCCGGACAATACCCAGATCGAAGCCTCCCTTGCCGGCCTCGCGCGGGCGATGGAGCCAGGCGCGCTGCTCCTCTACACGGGCCAGCCGTGGCATCCGCAACTGGAGATGATTGCCCGGGCGCTGACCTCCCATCGCGGCGGCGAGGCCTGGATCATGCGCCGGCGCACGCAGCAGGAGATGGACCAGCTCGTGGCTGCCGCCGGCTTCCGCAAGATCGAACAGCGCATCGACAAATGGGGCATCTTCACCGTCTCCATGGCCGAACGGATCTGACGGCGCATGGGGGAGGGGATTTCACCTTCTGTCGCCACCGAGCGTCGCACCGTCCTTCGGGCGGCAGCGCTCTGGCTCGCGTTCCTCGCGCCGTTCTTCTACCTGACCTACGGCACGGCGAACTGGCTGGCCTCGCTGCGGGCAGGCGTGCCGAATCTCGCCTTCGGCTGGGAACAACATATCCCCTTCATCGCCTGGACGATCGTTCCCTACTGGTCGATCAACGCTTTCTACGCGCTCTCCCTCTTCGTCAACTACACGCCTGCGGAGGTCGGACGGCTGGCGCGGCGCTATCTCACGGCGCAAGTCATCGCCGTCGCCTGCTTCCTCGCCCTTCCGCTTCAGGCGATCTTCGTGCGCCCTGAAACCGATGGGCTGCCGGGCTTCATGTTCGATGTGCTCGGCGGCTTCGACAAGCCGTTCAACCAGGCCCCGTCGCTGCATATCGCGCTGCTCGTCATCATCTGGGATCATTGGCGGGACCGGCTGCGCGGAGCGTGGCTGATCTTCTGGCATATCTGGAGCCTGCTGATCGGCCTTTCGGTGCTGACGACATGGCAGCACCATGCCATCGACATTCCGACGGGCGCACTTCTCGGTCTCTTCGCCCTCTGGCTGTTCCCGGCGGGAAAAACCTCGCCACTCGCGGGCTTCCGCCTTACCGAACATCCCAAGGCCCGGCGGCTGGCGATCTGTTATGCTGCCAGCTCAGTCGCCTTCATCGCCCTGACCGTCTGGCAGACGCGCAATTCGGGGGCAGGACTGATGCTTCTCTGGCCGGCGCTTGCCTTTGCAATCGTCGCGGCCGGTTATTCCGGCGCCGGGGCGACCGTCTTCCAGAAGGAGGGAAATGGCCACATCAGTCTGGCGAGCCGCTGGCTGCTCCTGCCCTATCGTCTTGGCGCTTGGGTGAACCTGCTGTGGTGGACGCGCCGGCTGCCGGCCGCAACGGAGATCGCGGACGGTATCTTTCTCGGGCGCTTCCCGACGCGCGAGGCGCTCTCCCCCTATGTCGCCGTGATCGACATGACGGCCGAGCTGCCGGGCATGGCCGTGCCGGGCCTTGCCTGGCATGCCTTCCCCTCGCTCGATCTCCTTTCCATGCCTGCCGCCCGCATTCGCGAAGCCGCGCTTGCCGTCGAGGCAGCGCAGAGGCGCGGCCCCGTCCTCATCTGCTGCGCACTTGGCTTCCAGCGCAGCGCCGTGGTTGCGGCCTGCACCTTGCTGCGGACGGGAACCGCCACCAACGCCGTCACCGCTGTGGCGCAGATCAAGGCTGCCGGCCGCCCCGTGCATCTGCCCTTCGAGGCGTATGCGGTCATCGAAGAGGCCGCAAGATGAAGGATGCAAACGGATCGATGCTCAACGCGGCCCGCCGCCTGCGACGCAACGGTTTCGTCGGCGGGGCGGTCGCCTTGCTGATCCTCGCCGTCGCGCCGCCGACGGCCGGGGCCTATGGCTTCACGGGACCGCTCGCCTGGTGGCTTCTGCTCGCCTTCTGCCTTCTGCCGCTCGCATTGTCCGCCCATCTTCTCTTCGATGCCGCCCTGTTCCGGCTTTCGGCTTCCCATCAGGACGAAGAAGCGGGCCTCGCCGCAATAGACGACGTTCTCGCCCGCATGGGGCTGCGCAAGAAGGACGGTGTAACGGCCTCACTGATCGAACGGCTTGCCGGCTGCGGAAGGCTGATCTGGCTCCAGCGGGCAACGCTGGCCATCGCCCTGCTACTCTATGCCATCCTGTTGCTCGACGGGATGGACGGAGGCGGCGCATGATGGCCAAGGCCTCCCTTCTGCAACGGGCATCCGGTGCCGCACTTGCCGGCCTTTCGCGCGCCGTCACGGGCGTCCGGCCAATTTGGGCGGGCGTTGCGCCGAGCGGACGGCAGCGTATCTATTTCGCCAACCATGCCAGCCACGGCGATTTCATCCTGGTCTCGACCTGCCTGCGCCCCGCCGAGCGCAGCCGCACGGCGGCTGTTGCCGGCTCGGACTACTGGAACGCCGGCCCGGCGCGCCGCTTCATCGCCGGCAGACTGCTGCGCACGGTGCTCGTCGAGCGCAACTGGGTGGAGCGCACGGCCGATCCGCTACAAGTGATGCTGGCCGCCCTCGATGCGGGAGAATCCCTCATCTTCTTCCCCGAAGGTACGCGCAACATGACGGAGGAGCCGCTGCTGCGGTTCCGTTCCGGCCTCTACAATCTCGCTTTTGCCCGGCCGGATGTGGAACTGGTGCCCTGCTGGATCGAGAACATGTCCCGCGTGCTGCCCAAGGGCGCGGTACTGCCTGTGCCGCTGCTCTGCCGCGTCGTCTTCGGCGCTCCGGTGGCACTGGGGGAGGGCGAGGACCGCAAGGTCTTCCTCGACCGCGCCCGCCATGCGCTTCTCTCGCTTGCCCCTGAAAAGGATGGAACCCGCCGATGAGCGACGATACGACACGTCTCTTCCTGGGCCTCGTCGCCGTACTCACGACGGCAAGCGCCGTCGCCGGTGTCCTCACCTGGCGCAGCCCCCAGCCGCTGCCGTCGACGCTGGAAAATCTCAATGCCCGCATCAAGGCATGGTGGATCATGGTGGCGGGCATCAGCCTCGCCTTCCTCTTCGGCAAGGGTGGGGTGATCCTGCTCTTCGCCTTCGTCTCCTTCGCCGCACTTCGGGAATACGTCACGCTCACCAACACGCGCCATGCCGACCGCTGGACGCTGCTCGGCATGTTCCTCGTCGTCATCCCCGTTCAATATTACCTGATCTGGATCGACTGGTATGGCCTCTATTCGATCTTCATCCCCGTCTACTGCTTCCTCGCCATGCCGGCACTGACGGCGCTGCGGGGCGATACGTCCCGCTTCCTCGAACGGGTCAGCGAGCAGCAATGGGGTCTCATGCTCTCCGTCTACTGCATCAGCCATGTGCCCGCACTGGTGACGCTGCCCATTCCTGGCAACGAGGGCAGGGGCCTTCTGCTGATCGCCTTCCTCATCGCCACCGTACAGGGCAGCGATGTGCTGCAATATATCTTTGGCAAGCTTTTCGGCCGCCGCAAGGTCGCACCGAACATCTCGCCCTCGAAAACCTGGGAAGGGCTGATCGGCGGCATTGCCAGTGCCTCGCTGATGGGGGCGGGCCTCTACTGGCTGACGCCCTTCTCGCCGCTGGAGGCGGGGACGCTCGCCGGGCTTGCCTGCATCATGGGCTTCTTCGGCGGCCTCGTCGCCTCCGCCATCAAGCGCGACCGCGGCGTGAAGGATTGGGGCCATCTCATCGAAGGCCATGGGGGCATGCTGGACCGGGCGGACAGCCTTGTCTTCGCCGCGCCTGTCTTCTTCCATATCGTGCGCTACGCATGGACATGAGACCATCGCCTTCCTTGGCCAAAAAGGGTATTCCCGTCGCTGAGTGGAGTCCCTTAAGGTGGCGGCAAGGCGAGGCCACAGAGACGAATATCGCCCCGCCGGAGGAAAACAGATGACGACCAAGACCTTTAACCAGCCGCTCGGCGGCAACGAAATGCCGCGCTTCGGCGGTCCCGCCACCATGATGCGCCTGCCGACGCAACCGACCACCGAGGGGCTGGATGCCTGCTTCGTCGGCATTCCCATGGATATCGGCACGTCGAACCGGCCGGGCACGCGCTTCGGGCCGCGCCAGATCCGCACCGAAAGCTGCATGATCCGCCCCTACAACATGGCGACCCGCGCCGCGCCCTTCGACAGCCTGCAGGTCGCCGATATCGGCGACGTCGCCATCGACACGTTCAACCTGCCGAAATGCGTCGACATCATCACCGATTCCTATCGCGACATCATCAAGGACGGTTGCAAGCCGCTGACGCTCGGCGGCGATCATACGCTCTCCTATCCAATCCTGCGCGCCATGGCTGAAAAGTATGGCCCCGTCGGCCTCATCCATGTCGACGCCCATGCCGATATCAACGAGCACATGTTCGGTGAACCCATCGCCCACGGCACCCCGTTCCGCCGCGCGGTCGAAGCCGGCGTGCTCGACACGAAGCGCTGCATCCAGATCGGCGTGCGCGGCACTGGCTATGCGGCCGACGACTTCGACTGGCCGCGCGAGCAGGGTTTCCGCGTCGTGCAGGTGGAAGAATGCTGGCACAAGTCGCTGACGCCGCTGATGGAGGAAGTCCGCGCGCAGATGGGCGACCGCCCGGTCTATCTCTCCTTCGATATCGACAGCCTCGACCCTTCCATCGCGCCCGGCACCGGCACGCCCGAGATCGCAGGCCTCAACACCATACAGGCGCTGGAGATCATCCGCGGCTGCTGGGGCCTCAACATCGTCGGCTGCGACCTCGTCGAGGTCTCGCCGCCCTACGACCCCTCGGGCAACACCGCCATCACCGCGGCGAACCTGCTCTTCGAAATGCTCTGCATCCTGCCGGGCGTCCAGCGGCGATAAATCGCGGCCGGCGGCACGTTGCACTTGCCCGGCGTTTCGGGCATTGATGCCGCGCTGCCTCCGCCGGCCCTTACCGGGCCGGCTCCCGGCAAAACCATTCTTAGATCAAAAGGGAGCTTTTCATGATCAAGCGTATCAAGCCCGGCCAGCGCTTCTGCAGCGCCGTCGTCGTCAACGGTATCGTCACCACGGCTGGCGTCACCGGCTCGGGCGCCGACACGGCCACCCAGACCCGCGACATCCTCGCACAGATCGACGCGCTGCTCGCAGAAGCCGGCTCCTCGAAGGCAAACCTCATCAGCGCCGCCATCTGGCTGCGCGACATCGCCCATTTCAGCCAGATGAACGAAGTCTGGGACCAGTGGGTCGACAAGAACAACCTGCCGGTCCGCGCCACGGTCGAAGCACGCCTTGCGACGCCGGAACTGCTGGTCGAGATCCAGGTCACCGCGCTCGTCTGAGCCGGTTTTCAGCTAAAAAGAGCCGGGGTTGCGCAAGCAGCCCCGGCCTTTTCGTTTTCAGATCATGGTGAGCGGCTGGGCATGCAGGTAGCGCGCGACCTTGCGCTTGGCAGCGATATCCGCCCAGACCAGTTCCACATCGCTCTCCTTGAGACCCGTCGCCTCGGCAACGGTTTTCGCCGGCAGGGCGTTTTCCAGGCCGTAGAGGCAGATATCCATCTTGCCGTAGGGCAGGGCGAAGTAGAATTCCTCCTGCGTCTGCGGCAGCGAATAGGTATCCGTGGTCGGCGGGCGCGAGAGGATTTCCGAAGGCACGCCGAGATAGGCGGCAAGCTGGTAGACCTGCGACTTATAGAGATGGGCGATGGGCTTGATATCGGCCGCGCCGTCGCCGTTCTTCACGAAGAAGCCCTGGTCGTATTCCAGCCGGTTCGGTGTGCCGATCACGGCGAAGTTCAGCCGGTCGGCATGGTAGTATTCGAGCTGCTTGCGGGTGCGCTGCTTCATGTTCGTCGCCGCGACGATGCCGAGATAGGCGCTGGCCGGCAGGCGTACCTTGCGCATCTCGCCGTCCGGCGAACGGACGACCAGTGAGGATATGTTATAGCCCCCGGTCGTCATGGAATTCTCGAAGACGATCTTCGAGGCCCAGCCGGTCGTATATTCCGGCACGGCCTCACGGATGAAGGCGTCGCGCCGCTCATAGCACCCCTGCGCCGCCAGCGACGGGCCGATATCCTCCACGACGCTGTCGATGCCGAAGGTCTCGGCCACGCTGCGCCCGAGGCGCAGGCTTTCCGGATCGGAATCGTTTTCCGGCATGTAGAGGGCGAAGACGTTCTTCGCGCCGAGCGCCCGCACCGCCAACGCCGCCGAAAGACTGGAATCGATGCCGCCGGAAAGGCCGAGCACCAGGCCGCGCTTGCGCAGGTCCACGCGCAGCTTCTCGCGCATCCAGGCGGTGATGCGCTCAACCTCGGCGGCCGGATCGAGCGCGAGCGGGGCGAAGGAGGGCGTATGGGTCGTCTGTGCGGTCATGCGTTCGATCCTGTCGTGGGGGCGGGTTCGGCCGCCAGCCTGCGGCTGGCCTTGCCGGATTCGGTTTTGGGAAGGGCATCCCGGAATTCGACGACCTTCGGGACCATATGATCCTCAAGGTGTTGCGCGCAGAAGCGCATGACTTCCCGCTCGGTCAGCACGGCGCCGGAGGCGGCGACCACAACGGCCTTGACGGCCTGCCCGAGAATATCGTGCGGAACGCCGACGACGAGCGCCTCGGCAATGCCCGGCATGCGGTGCAGCACGTCCTCGACCGCCTTCGGCGCGACCTTCTCGCCGCGCGGCTTGATAATGTCGTCGGTGCGCGAAACGAAGGTGAGATAACCATCCGCATCCGCGGTGAAGAGATCGCCGGTGTGGAGGCGCAGTGTGCCGTCGCGCGGATCGGGCCTCAACGCCCTGCGGGTCGCGGCCTCGTTCCGCCAGTAGCCACGCATCACGTTCGGCCCGCGGACCACCAGCTCTCCGACCGTGCCCGGTGGCACCGGCAGGCCGGCCTCGTCCACCACTTCGGTGCGAACGCCCGGAATGGCGATGCCGACCGATCCGCGCCGGGCATCGATCTCCTCCGGCGGCAGGTAGGCAATGCGGGTGCACTCGGTCTGGCCGTACATCACATAGGGGCGGACATGGGGCAGGAAGGCGCGCAGCCGGTCGAGATGGGCAAGCGGCAGCGGAGCGGCGGCGCTGGTGATGTAGCGCAGGCTGGCAAACAAGGCGGGATCGAGGTCGCGGGCCTGCATCATCATGGCCACCATGGCCGGCACCAGTGGGAAACCGGTGACGCGCTCATCGCGGATCCTCTCGAAGATCGCCTGCGGAAAGGCGAAGGACTTCTCGATGACAAGGGTAGCGCCGGTCAACATGGCGGTCACGAGCTGGTTCAGCCCGTAGCCGAAGGACATGGGCAAGACGACGAGGATACGGTCGGTTGCAGCGTTTTCCAGATAGCACGCAATCGACCGGGCGGCCGCATCCATGTTCTCGTGGGCGAGCATCACGCCCTTCGGATCACCGGTCGAGCCGGATGTGTAGATCAGCGCGGCAAGGTCGCTGTCAGGCAAGGTCTCACCGGCGAAAGGCTCCGCTTCCAGCCCTGCCTCGAAGCTTGCGCCCGTCACTAGACGCGGCGTTTCGGCAAGCTCGGCAACGCCATCGACGAGTTTTTCGAGCCGGCCCTCGGCAACCACCAGCGCCGGGCCGCAATCGCGCACGATCTGCGCAAGCCGGGCGGCCTTGGTCGACGGGTTGACGAAGCAGATGACGCTCCCGGCCATCCATGTGGCAAAGACCGTGACGGCGGCCTGCCAGCCATTTTCCAGCAAAATGAGCACGCGGTCGCCCGGCGCGACGCCCCTTGCGCGCAGCGTCGTCGCCATGCGGGCCGAAAGATCGAGGAAGCGGTCGTAGCTCAGCCGCACGTCACCCGCGACAATCGCCTCATGGGCGCCGTCGCGGGCGGTGCTGTCGCGAAGATACTGCTCGATCCGCATGGTCACCGCGTCCTTCAGGCCGCCTGCTTGCGCGCGATGAAGCCGGCGATGCGGTCGATCGAGTCGAGATTGGCGGGCACGATATCCGCGTCGGCGATCGAGACGGCGAAGCGCTCCTCGATGAAGCCGACAAGCTCTAGGATGCCAGTGGAGTCGACGAGATCGTTGTCGATCAGCGACTGGTCGGCGGGAAGCGGATGGCTTTCGTCGCCGAATAGGAAGTTCTCCACGATGAAGGCGCGGATGGCGGATCTGGTTTCGTCTGTCATGGTCAGCATGTCCCAATGTGCAATGCGGGTTGTGTCGATTGTGTTGTCCCGGTGCGGGCAAGCAGCTCCGTCGACAGGATGCCGATGAAGGCCGCATTGTCGCGGAAGCCGGTCGCCTGTCCCTTCAGCGCCTTCTCCTTCAGCTTGCCCACGGCCTGGACGTTGAAGAGGCCGCTCATCGCAAGCCGCTCCGGGGAGAGCACCGTTTCGAGATAGGCTGGGCTTGCCGGAGCGGCGAAGGCTTCCGCATCCGGCGCACGGTAGGGCTGTTTGGCGCGGTCGATGATGGCTGCCGGCACGATACCCCGCGCAGCCTCCTTGAGGATGTGCTTTTCCTTCAGCCCCGACAGCTTGGCATCCGGCGAGAGGCCTGCGGCGAAGGAAACGACCCGGTGGTCGAGGAAGGGAAAACGTCCCTCCACCGCATTCGCCATCATCACCCGGTCACCCTGGCTGGACAGAAGATAGCCCGGCAGCAGGAAGGCCGTTTCGAGATATTGCGCCTGGTGCAGTGGATGCCAGCGGGAAAAATCGGCCGGCAACCGTTCGACAAGCTCGGCGGCGGCGTCATAGTCGCCGAGCGCGTCCTTGAGGCCGGCGGAAAAGAACAGCTTGGCCGCCGCCGTGGAGCGGAAGCGCGGGCGATGGGAATAGAGCGGATCGTCCAGCGCCTCGGAACCGAAGGAGAAGAAGCGTGCGAGATATTCCGGCGACTGCTGCTTGAGGCCGGGCAGGTAAGGATAGAGCCGCTGGAAAAGCCGCGGCCGCCGGGGGGACGCAGGCTGCCGCCCGCAGAAGCGGCGCACGCGCGCCTCCCGGAAGATATCGTAGCCGGCGAAGACCTCGTCCGCGCCTTCGCCCGTCAGCACGACCTTCATGCCCCGCTCCCGCACCCGCGCGGACAGAAGATGGAGCGGAACGGGAGCAGTGCGCAGGATGGGGCAGCCGATATGCCGCATCGCCTCCGGCATATGCGCGGCGATCGCCTGCGTCGAGCATTCGACGCTGTCCGCCTCGGCGTCGAGCGTGGCGGCCATCTGGCGCTGCCAATGGCCTTCATCGTGCTCGGCGCTGCGGAAGGTGAGCGAGAATGTACGCAGCCCCCGCGTCACCGTCCGCGCGGCCAGCGCCGCGATGAACGAGGAGTCGAGGCCGCCGGAAAGGTAGGAACCGACAGGAACGTCGGCGCGCAGGCGAATGCGGGTCGCGTCGGTGATGAGCGCGCGCAGTTCCTCGGCCTGTACCTCGACACGCGGGGCGGGGCGGATGTCGGCGCGGTCGGGATAGCTGAGCTGCCACCAGGGGCGGATCGTGCGCTGGCCATCGCGCACGATCATCATGTGGCCGGGCGGAAGCTCGTGAATGCCGCGATAGGCGGTGCGCGGCGGAATGGGGCACCAGAGGGTGAAGATCTGGTCGAGCGCCACCGGATCGATCTCCGCCGCCATGCCGGGCAGGGCAAGCAGCGCCCCGATCTCCGAGGCGAAGAACAGCGCGCCGTCATGTTCCGCATAGAAGAGCGGTCGCACGCCCATGCGGTCGCGGGCAAGCACGAGCGTCCGGTTGGCGGTATCGTGCAGGGCGAAGGCGAAGTCGCCGTTGAAATCGGCAAGGCAGTCCAGCCCCTTCGCGGCGTAGGAAGCCAGCAGCACCTCCGTGTCCGAATGCGTGCGGAAGCGGTGGCCCCGCGCCTTCAGGTCGTCGCGCAGTTCGACATAGTTGAAGATCTCGCCGTTGAAGGAGACCGCGAGCGCGCCGTCCTCGCTCATCATCGGCTGCGCGCCGTCGGTGAGGCCGACGATGGAAAGGCGGGTATGGGCAAGCCCCGTCTCGCCGCGCACCGCTATGCCCTCGCCATCCGGCCCGCGATGCCGAAGCGCGGCCACCATGCGGCCGAGGCGATCGGCGGCCGCTTCCGGCGCCATGAGCTTTCCGTGATATCCGGCGATTCCACACATGGCCGTTACTCGAACCGGTCGCCGATGAGGCGGGTCCAGCCCTCGCCGGCAAGGCCGTTGAGGAATACGCGGCCGCTCGTCATCGCTTCGAGGAGGGCGGGGTCGCGGGAATGGACGACCGTGGAGGATGCGTGCAGGAACGCGCATTTCTTGCCGATCATCGCCTGCAGCAGGGCCGGCTGCGTGCGGCCGCGGATCGCCACAAGGCCCCGCTCATGGGCATTGCGCAGCAGGCAGTCGATGACGATCGCCTCCATGCCCTGTTCGGCCATGATCTGCACCACGCGGCCGATCCCGCCGGCATCGCCGTAATAGAGATAGAAGCCGGCCACCTTGCCCGCGCGGTTCTTCACCACATGCTGGACCCGCGCGCCGTGCAGCGCCTTGCGCGCCGCGTGCCGCAACATCTCCTCCAGCACCGGCCGCTCCCAGGAGGGGCGCAGCGCAAACCGGCGCACGAGTTGCCGGCAGGCCTCAACGGAATCCTCATCCGTCGCCGGCGCATCGACGAAGGCATCCGCCTTGCCGGCAAGGGGTGTATAATGGGACCAGGCCTGCTTGTCCCCGCCGCGCGCGACGACGGCATCGGCAAGGCGGGCGACGGGCCGGGCGAGCCTTACCGGCGAAAAGCGCGAGGCGACGGTCTCCAGCACGAAGGCCGCGGGCTTGAGGATGCGCAGCCATTCGAGGCTGTAGGGCGCAAGAACCGTGGCCCGCGCCGTCCGCCACATGTCGGTGGAGACATCGTTCGAGGTTTCGCTGAAGGAAAGGTCCTGCGGTCCCGACAGGACCTCGCGCAGCAGGCGCGCGCCGGTAAAGGGATCCGTGCCCCGGTCGTCACTGACGAATGTTCCGCAATTGGCGGCCAGCAGGCGGCGTCCCTCGAACTCCATCTCCATGGGCAGCACGCCGAGAAAGCCGGACACTGTGCCATCCTCACGCACATGGACCTTGGAATGAAGCTTGCCGTCTTGCGCCGCACCGTCGAGGAAGACCGTTCCGAGATAGGTTTTCAGGTCATTGCCCGCCGGCTTTCCGCTCTTGCGGAGCAAGCGCTGGAAGAGGTCCGCGACGGCCTCTATATCTCCGGCTTCCAATGAACGTACACTCGACATCACGATCCGCTCAGAACCTGTCCATTCTGGTTCCGGCGGGTGTCCGCCGTCGATCCTGCTTACGGGATGAGCGTGAAGAAAAGGTCAAAAAGCGCGGAAACCGCGCCCCTGAGGCCGGCTTGCCGTGCCTTTGCAGGCCCCGGCGGCCAAAGCCGGTGCGGGAAAGTGAAATTACGGTAAATGATATCTTAAGACATGGAAAATACGATTCAGGCCAAGTCGTTGTGATTCCCGCCATCACATCAGGAGAACCCACCGGAACGGTGCCGAAGCAGCATGGTCGATACTATCACCCCCTATGCCGAACATGAGGACGCGCAGGATGCCGGCGCCGTCCCCCTGATCGACTTCGGCCATGTCTTTTCGGTGCTACGTAACCGTTTCATCATGATCGTGGCCATCACGATCCTGTTCTGCGGTGCGGCCGTGTTCCTGTCGCAGTTCATGCGCAACTACTATGTCTCGACCGTCAGCATCCTGGTCGACCCCGAAGGCTCGCGGGTTGTGGAGGGCGACCTTCTCGACAAAGGCGGAGCGACGGACGCCCGCGCACTCAACCAGCAATATATTCTGACCTCCGTGAAGGTCCTCTCCTCGGTGGTGAAGTCGCTCGGGCTTGCCGACGATCCGGATTTCGGCGCCGGGCAGCCCTACGAGCCGGATGCCGACCAGCGCGCCCAACGCGCACTTGCCGTCCTGCAGGGCGCGATCCGCGCCGAACTCACCAAGTCCAGCTTCGTCATCAACCTCTCCGTCACGTCCTTCGACCCGCAGAAGGCCGCGCGCATCGCCAACGCCATCGCGCAGACCTATATCGACACCCGCGTTGAAATGAACAACAGCGTCGTTCGGCAGGCGACCACGGACCTCTCCGCGCAGCTGGCGAGTCTCGAGAAGGCGGTAGAGGACGGCGACCGCGCGATCCAGGCCTACAAGGCCGAGAACAATCTCGTCGATGTCGGCGGCCGGCCGACCGCCGAGCAGCAGATCGCCGACACCAACACGGAAATCACCCGCATCTCCGCCAGCATCGCGGAGAACGAGGCGCTGATCTCCGAACTCGCGCTCGCCCGCTCCAACCCGGACTACTTGCGCTCGACCCCGGACAGCTCCCTGACACCGGCAATCATCGAGCTACGCACGCGCTACCACGCCGCCCAGGAACAGGAATCCGTCCTGCGGTCGTCCTTCGGCGATCGCCATCCCTCCCTTCTCAACGCCATGGCAAGGACCCGCGCGGCCTCCAAGCTGCTCGACACGCAGTTGAAGGATTTCACCACGTCGCTTTCCCGCAACGGCGACAAGCTGAAGAGCCAGCGCGAACTGCTTCGTCAGAACCTCACAACGCTCAAGGCGGGCCTCAACGAGAACGACCAGTCGATGGTCCGCTTGCGGGAACTGGAGCGCAAGCTGGCCAGCGACCGGGCCGTCTACGAATCCTTCCTGCTGCGCACGCGCCAGCTTTCCGGCCAGGAGCGCACCACGAGTGAAAACCCGCAGATCATCTCCGCCGCGCAGGTCCCGCTCGGCAAGGCAGGCCCCAAGCGCTCGCTGATCATCGCGGGTGCGACGATGCTCGGCATGCTGTTCGGCTGCGGCATCGCGCTTGCCTGGGATCGCAAGCCCCAGGCGAGGGGCCTTGCGGAAGACGCCGCCCCCAGCCGGGCAAAGCCGGCCGGCGAGGGCCTCCCGGCACGGCTCTTCGGATGGCTGCGGCGCGGCAAACGCAAGAAGCAGGGAGACCCGGCACCCGAACAGGCCCGGCACGATGAACCAGCCCGGCGGTTCGCTGCAAATAATGCCCCCTCACGGGGCCTTCGTTCCGTGGCGGAGCCAGCCGCGTTCCACGGCGGCTACGCCGATATCGCGCAGGACCTCCTTCAGGAAGCGTACGGGCAGACGAACTACTCCGTCGTACTCTATTCCACGCAGCCGAACGCCAGCACGGCGCGGGCCGCCCTTCACCTCGCGCGCACCATCGCCCGCACCGGCAAGGCGGTTCTGCTGGTCGACGCGGAAGCCGAAGCCGGCCTCACGCGGCAGGCCTCGGCCACCGGCCTGCCGGGCCTGCACGATTCGATTTCGCTGCAACGGCTGGAAGGAGACCTCATCAATCTTTCCAGGGCGCGCGGCCCGTGGCTTCTGCCCGCAGGCCGGCGGTCGCCGCGCGTCTCGACACGCCGCGGCCCCGATGCCGGCACCTTGCCCGACTGGCTGGATGCGGAGGGCTATGCCTTCGATCTCGTCATCGTCTATGCAGGCCGCTTCGATCAGCCGAAGCCCATCGCCGCAGTGGAGGCGGCCGCGGATCGCTTCGCGGTCATCGCGAGCCGGTTCAACCGCAAGGGAACCGAGGGCGCCGTGGCCTCTCTCCGGCAACGCGGTCTCTCGCCGGTTGCACCTGTGTTCATCGACGACGAGGAAGGCAGCGTCTCGCGGGCAAGCTGATAGGTCGCTAAGCCCCGGGAAGAGCTGCCTCAAACCGGGCCTGCAACCCGGCATTCCGGCCTTCCCCGATAGTAAACCGTTAAGCCTGTTTGTGTTTGGCAGCCCGGTTTTTCCCGGTTTCGGTCAAGAAAGACCGGGAAGACGGCCTTTGAGTCGAATGCGAACAATCGTCTTCACTGTTTCTCGACAATGTTGGCGTATCCCCCGATCAGCAGAAATATACAATTCCCGGGAGTTCGCGGTGAAGGTTGCCCTGGTCCATTATTGGCTTGTCGGAATGCGCGGTGGCGAAAAGGTCCTCGAGACCTTCTGCGACATCTTCCCCGATGCCGATATCTTCACCCTCGTGGCAGATCCGGAAAAGCTTTCCCCGAAGCTCCGGCGCCACAAGCTCACCACTTCCTTCCTGCAGAAGATCGGCGGGCGCAAGCATTACCAGAAGATGCTGCCGCTCATGCCCCATGCGCTGGAATCCCTCGACCTGACCGGCTACGACCTCGTCATTTCCAGCGAGGCGGGTCCCGCCAAGGGTGTCATCACACGGCCCGATGCGCTGCATGTCTGCTATTGCCATTCCCCCATGCGCTATATCTGGGACCTCTATCCCCAGTATCTCGCCGAGGCCGGCTTCCTTGCACGCATGATCCTGGCCTTCGCCGCGCCCAGGCTGCGCCAGTGGGACGTCACCACCTCGCACCGCGTCGACCATTTCATCGCCAATTCGGGCTATGTCGCAAAGCGTATCGAGAAATTCTACCGGCGCGATGCAGCGGTCATCCATCCGCCCGTCGAGGTCAGCCGCTTCACCATCACCGACGGGCCGAAGGACTACTATCTGTGCGCCGGCCAGATCACGCCCTACAAGAAGATCGAACTGGCCGTTACGGCCTGCACGCGCCTGAACCTGCCGCTGGTCGTCATCGGCGACGGCGCTTCCGCCAAGCTGAAGCAATCCGCCGGCCCGACCGTGCAGTTCCTCGGCGGCGTTTCCAACGCCGAGATGGAAACCCACTTCTCCAACTGCAAGGCGCTGCTCTATCCGGGCGTCGAGGACTTCGGCATCGTCCCGCTCGAGGTAATGGCGAGCGGCCGGCCGGTGATCGCCTTCGGGCGGGGCGGGGTGCTCGAAACCGTTGTGGACGGCAAGACGGGCCTGTTCTTCCATGAGCAGACCCCCGAATCCCTGATGGCCGTCATCACCCGCTTCGAGAAGACCACAAACCTCCTCTCGCCCACGGAAATCCGCGCCCACGCGCTCAAATTCGAACCGCGGCGCTTCGAAAGAGAACTGCGACGGTTCCTGGGCAACCTGCCCGGTTTCTCCGGCATGACGGAAAGCATGAGGCTCACGGCATGAAACCGCTCTATTTCAACGGCAGGTTCCTCACCGCCGCCCCGACGGGCGTGCACCGCGTTGCGGAAGAACTCATCCAGGCTACGGACCGGCTGCTGGCCACGCAGCCGGATGCACCGGAGACGATCATCCTCACCCCCGCAACTGAAGCGAAAGCGGCCTCGCTTACACGCACGCGGGTGGTTCACACGCCTTTTCTCAGCGGCATCGCCAAGAACATTCCCTGGGCGCACTTCGCCTTGCCCTGGTCCGCCCGCAAGGGCCGGCTTATCAGCCTGTGCAATCTGGGGCCGGTCTTCCATGCGGATGCGATCACAATGATCCATGACGCGCAGGTCTACCTGACGCCGGATTCCTATTCGCGCGGTTTCCGCCTCTGGTATCGCTTTCTCCTGCCCCTCATCGGAAAAACGAGCCGGCGAATCCTGACGGTCTCGGAATTCTCCCGGCAGCAGCTCGTCCGGTTCGGCGTTGCGACGGCGGACAGGATCGATGTCATCCACAACGGGTGCGACCATGTCCTCGCGCATGAGCCCGACAGCACCTTCGTCGCCGCAAGCGGGCTGAAGAAGGGCAGATACGTTCTCGCCCTCGCCAATACCCAGGCGCACAAGAACATCGCGGTCCTGCTGAAGGCATTTTCGGACCCCCGCCTTGCCGACATGACGCTCGTGCTCTTCGGCGCAGCAAAGCGAGAGGATTTCGAACGGCTCGGCATGACGGTGCCTGCGAATATCCACTTCGCCGGCCGTATCAACGATGCACAGCTAACCGGGCTGATCGCCGGGGCCTGCGCCTTTGCATGCCCGTCGACGACCGAGGGCTTCGGCCTTCCTCCGCTCGAGGCGATGATCCTCGGCTGCCCCGCCATCGTCGCGCCATGCGGCGCCTTGCCCGAGGTGTGCGGCGATGCCGCCCTCACGGCAGCCGCGCACGATCCAGACGAATGGGTCGATCAGATCCGCGCGCTTGCGGACGATGCAGGCTTCTCCGCGCAGATGCGGGCGCGCGGCCGCACGCACGCCGCGGCCTTCACCTGGGATCGCGCCGCCCGCAAGCTAGCCCTTCTGCTCGGCCTCAAGGTCGATGCCCGTGAGGAAGCCGAACGCCCCTATCCGCCCGTCGCGGCTGAGTAGGGCGCCGGCCCTTCGTCTACACCTTGAACTGAGAAGCCGTTTTCACCAGCGCGTCGAGCCAGTACCCGCGCGTATGCGCCGTCGAGAAATTGTGGTCGGCATCGTCGAGGAAGACGATGCCCGCATTGCCGTATCGCGCGATCAGGTGGCCCCGCTTGCCAAGGCGCGCCTCCAGGTTCGAGATGACGGGATCGCCGTTGCTGTAGATGAGCGAAATCTTCGTCCCCTTCTCCGCCAGCCTGTCGAAATCGCGCTCGCTGGGATTGAGGAAGCGGGACAACGGCGGGATGTGCGCCAGAAGCGGCAAGGCTTTGATCATCATCTTGTCGGAGACCTTCCGCAGCAGGTGACGCGCCTCCTTCAGGATATCGATCTCCAGGCGCAGGACCTGTTTCCAGTAAGCCTTGTTGCGGAACTTCTCCTTGTAACTGCCGAACGGCAGGACCGATGCGATGAGCGCATCCACGTCAGCACCCGGCCCGACGGAGAAATCGAACGGGTTGACGGCGACGATGGCCTTGACGCCATCCATATGGAGAGCGCTGCGAAAGGCCGTATACCCACCGCTGCATCGGCCGCTCAGAACCGCCGGGTGTAGCCCGTGAGCCTCCAGGAAGTCCGCAGCCTCGCCAACGTCTCTCTCGAGGCCGGGGTGATAGAGGATCTGGTCGGGCATGCCCGGTTGCGGCGGACTGTCGGCAATGTTGGAGAAATCGAAACGGAAAGCCGGGATACCCGCCTTCGCCAGATCGCGGCAGATCCGGACACCGATCCGCCCGCGCCCGGACATACGGTCGTATCCTGTGGAAAGGATTATCACCGCGGCCCCCTTCGGCGGCCCCTCCGGCTCGCACAACGCGCCATAAAGACGCTGTCCTCGGCCGAAGCGCACCGGAGTTTCCCGGAAACCGTCACCGGTGAGTGGGGCAGTCCCGGAAGGCCGGGGACGCTGCTCCGCAGTCCCGTCGCCCTTCAGGCCTACAGCCCACTCCGCCAGCACGCCGATCGCCGTTGTCGGCGGAACCGACAGCAGGACATCGCGGATGAAAGCGTCGTAATCCTCAAACGACGTCTCGCGCACCTTCGCACCAAGCGAAACGAGGCGTTCCAGCAGGACCGGGTCGGTTGCGCGCCCCTCCTGCGGCAGGAACAGCATATCCGGTGCAGGAGCTTTAGCGGATTTGGACACGTCGAGCGCGCGGATACCGGCGAGAACAGGGTCCGGTATATGCTGCTCGCCCATGGCCGGCCCGCTCGGCAGCGTTACGTGCGTGATGGCGCCATGATCGGCGATGCGGCTCAGGGCCATGAACTCGCGAATCCAGCGGCGTCCCGACAGGGCCGGCGCCGCCAGGGCGATACCCGCGACGTCCCTAAGCGTCTCCGCCGCCTGCCAGGCGAGCGCGGCGCCGATGCTATGGCCGACAAGCAGCAGCCGCTTTGCGCCCGACAGATCGCGCAGGACCGCTGCCGCGGCAAGGATGCTCTCGCGCCAGATATCGAGACCCGCGGAGTAATCCTGAGGATCCAGCGCATCGCCGGTTCCCGGATAGTCGAAGCGCAGGCTGGATATTCCCGCCCGCCCGAGGTCGGCCGCTAGCAGCCGCCAGAATTTGCGCGCACAGAGTTCTTCCAGCCCCCACGCGCCGACGAACAGCACAGCCGTATCGCTCGGCTGCGGCGCGACATGATAAAGACCAACGGTGCCCGCAAAGGTTACGGGAAAATCCGCCTGCTCGAACGTCGTCGTGAGCGGGCGTGCGCTGCCGTGGGCGGCTGTTCCATGCATTATCGAACCTTTCCTGCCGGGAGATACCGCTCGGCGAGACTTTCCATCAGTCCACAGAAAACCCGAATATCCTTAAGAAACCTGAATTTCTCACCATTTTTCGCCCAATTGAGCGGATAAGCGCGCGCTTCTTTGCCTTCAAGGCGCCCTATTTCGAGCGGGAAAGGTCGGACCGTTCGGATTTCGGGCGGCGGCTTAAACAATTATCCAGATGTTGCGCCTATTAGAATCGGCGCAAACACCTCGTTTTCTTGCGCCCCTATCTGCCTCGGGAGGCATATCACTATGATTGGTGAGACATCCAGGAACGCCCTCGTCTTCGGCGGCTCCGGTTTCATCGGAACGCACCTGGTGCGCAGGCTTGCCGCAGAAGGGCAGCATGTCGTCTCGGTCGATATACGTCCGCCGCGCGAGCGGCTGGATGGCGTGTCCTATCTGCACGGCGATGTGCGCGACCTGTCGGCATTCGATCCCGGCATGCGGATCGACCGCATCTACAATCTCGCGGCCGTCCATACCACGCCCGGACATCCCGCCCACGAATATTATGAAACGAACATCCTCGGCGCGACCGCGATCACGGCGCTGGCGCGACGGCTCGGCATCCGCGAGATCGTCTTCACCAGCTCGATCTCCGTCTACGGCCCGGGCGAGGAAACCAAGCGGGAAGACACGCCCCCCGCTCCTGAGTCGCCCTATGGCTGGTCGAAATACATGGCCGAGCGCATCCAGCGGGACTGGCTGGAGGAGGACGAGAGCCGCCGCCTCGTCATATGCCGGCCCGCGGTCATCTTCGGCCCCGGGGAAGGCGGCAATTTCACGCGCATGGCCAAGCTGCTGAAGAAAGGCTTCTTCATCTATCCGGGCCGCAAGGACACGATCAAGGCGTGCTTCTACGTGGAGGACCTGCTGGACGCACTGGAATTCGCCGCCCGGCAGCCTGAACGCTTCGTCCTCTTCAACGGCTGCTACCCCGACCGCTATACGCTCGAAGAGATCGTCGAGACGTTCCGCGCGCAGCACATGCGCGGCGCGAAAACCTTCCTCGTGCCACGCGGCGTGGTGACATTGGCCGCCACACTCCTGCGCCCCTTCTCCGTCATGGGCCTCGGTATCCATCCCGACCGCGTCATGAAGCTCGTACGCTCGACCGATGTGGTTCCCGCCTGGCTGGAAACGGCGGGCAGAGCGGCGGAGGGGAAGCTTCCGTCGGCCATCGAGCGATGGAACGCCCAGAGCGGCGGCCGCTTCATCTAGCCACGGAAACGCGGAATACCGGATTTGCACGAGGACCAGACCATGAGCATCCAGAAGGATGGCCTGACCATCGCCATCGCCATCGCCACGGCCGGGCGCCGGGATATCCTGACGCAGACAGTCGTCTTCCTCAACAACCAGCAGCGCCGGCCCGACGAATTCCTCATCTGCCCCGCCAGCCCCGAGGATATCGATCCCGAGGGGCTTTCGGCCTATGACGGCGCTATCATGATCCTGCCGGGTTCTGCCGGCCTGTCATATCAACGCAACCTCCTCCTGTCCGCCGCGACGGCGGATATCGTCGTCTTCTTCGACGACGACTTCCTTCCGGCCGCCGACTATCTCGGCGAGGTCGAGAAGCTCTTCGCATCCGACCCCACAATCGTGATCGCCACCGGCCACGTCATCGCCGACGGCATAGGCGGGCCGGGTTTCGAATTCGAGGAGGGACGCGCGCTGCTGGCCGCGGACGTCCCCGGCGGCGCGCCCTCGATCGAACCGACCTTCAACGGCTATGGCTGCAACATGGCGATCCGCATGGCGCCGGTCCGCGATCGCGCCGTTCGCTTCGACGAGAACCTGCCGTTCTACTCCTGGCTGGAGGACATCGACTTCTCACGCCAGTTGGCAACCTCCGGCAGGATCGTCCGGGCCGACCGGATGCGCGGCGTGCATCTCGGCACGAAGAAGGCGGGGCGCAGCCCCGGAAGGCGGCTCGGCTATTCGCAGGTCGCCAACCGCGTCTACATCCATCGCAAGGGCAACATGCCCCTGCACCACGCCTTGGGCGGCATCCTGCGGAACGTCACGTCGAACCTCGCCCGCAGCCTGAAGCCCGAACCCTGGACCGACCGGCGCGGCCGGCTACAGGGCAACATGCTCGCGCTACGCGACCTTCTCACCGGCCGCATCGATCCAAGGAATATCCTCGACATGTAGGCTTAGCCGAATGTCCGAAGCATCCGATCCTTCCGTTCGCCGCGCGGAGGAGCGACGTTTCCTATTTGCAGGTGTAGCGGGCGATCATTCCGGCAAGGCTCGCCTCCACCCCTTCCGGCCGGCGGGCCGCCACCCAGAAAAGATAGATGAAGGCGGCATAGGTCAGGCAATATACCGCGCCGGACGCGACGAAGCTGACATGGAGCGCGCCGTCGAAATCCAGATAC
The DNA here is from genome assembly GCF_022682305.1 of Shinella zoogloeoides. Lineage (NCBI taxonomy): Bacteria > Pseudomonadati > Pseudomonadota > Alphaproteobacteria > Hyphomicrobiales > Rhizobiaceae > Shinella > Shinella zoogloeoides. The sequence goes on along the minus strand of NZ_CP093529.1, from coordinate 391,112 downwards.
AGCTCGCACAGATGCAGGGCGAGGGCCGCCGGGACGAGGGCGAGAAGCGGACGCACGACCACCGAAAGCTGCTCGAGGCAACCGATCCCGGCAATCTCCCTGATAAGGAAGAAGGACGAGACACTCCCGGCGAGCGCACCGCCCAATCTCGCCGCGATCGCGCCGGGGATGCCGAAGAAGATCACTCCAGCGAGCGAAAGGGGAAGGCGGACGGAGAACTCGATCAGGGACCGCACCGCAAGCGCTTTCGACCGGCCGACCAGCATGGCGAGCGACGGCATGGGGATCACCGGCAGGGAAACGAGGCCGACGAGGGCGATCCACGTCAGTATCGGCGCGGCCTCGTTCCAGTTCGCCCCGAGCAGGACCCGGATCACCGGGCCGGAAAGAAGCGCCATGAAGCAAAGGATCGGCAACAGGATAAGAACGAGGCCGCCGCTGCTCTTGAGATAGGTTTCCCTGAGCGTCCCCTTTTCGCGCGCATTGACGAAGGCTGCCATCAGCGGGCCCGCAGCGGGCGCCGCGACCGCCTGGAACGGCAGCGAGGCAAGATCGTTAGCCGCCGTGAACCGGCCGAAGGATGCAGTATCGATGTAACGAGGCAGAAGCAGGCGGTCGATCTGCCAGTTGATGGCGGCGAGGATCTGTGAGGCGAAGTTCCAGCCGACCACATCGGCAAACAGGGGCCAGTCCGTCAACGTCAGGCGCGGCAACATCGGCGCCATGGCATAGGAAACGATCATCATAACGGTCGGCGCGGTGATGGTGCTGGCGGCAATGGCCCAGTAGCTTCCCGTGGCCACGGCAATCGTGATGGCGACGGCTGCGGCGGTTGTCTTTCCGAGGAACTCCAGGATACCGCGCCGGCGAAAATCCATCGACTTTTCGAACTGCACCATGCGCGGGCTTGCCAAACCGCGCATGGCGGGCGCGAGGGCGAGGGTGCAGATCAGCGGCACCAGCCTTTCGTCGCCATAAAAACGGGCGAGCGGATAGGACAGGGCCGCCATGAGGGCGGCGACGGCGATGCCACGCATAAGCCCGAGAGTAAAGGCCGTATCATAAGCGCGCCGGCTGATCTCCGGAAGGCGGATAAGGGCAGAGGCAAGAGGCAATTCGAGTATCGCCTCAACGATGAAGATGATGGTCATCGCCGTCGCGACGAGACCGAAATCCGCCGGCCCAAGAAAGCGCGCCAGCACGAGCAAGGCGACCAGATCGATGACCCGGGAGGACAGGCGGGCGCCGACCGTCCAGAGGCCGGCACGGACAGTTCGCTGCGACAGGGGGGCATCGGCGGAAGAAGACATTCAGGCAGGCCTTTCATGGCGGATGGATCGGCCGGTCACGGGCCGCGCGGTAGCGGGAGCCGGCGCGGTCCAGGCAATCGAGGCCGCCATCGCATAGATACAGGCATTCATGATGCCAAAATCGGCAGAGGTGCCGGCAAGGACACCCGTTATGAAGACCGGCGGCATATAGAAGCGCACAGCGTTCAGCATGGCGGCATCCACCGCCGCGCCCGGCCGCGCACGGCGCAGGAACGTCTGCAGCATGAAGCCATAGTAGAACAGGCCGCCGGCGATGCCGCTGTTGCTGAAGACCGCCACGAAGCCGTTGGAGGCGCGGGTCGCCCCCACGCCGACCCCCAGACCCCAGGTATCCCAGAGCGCTTGCAGGGATACGGCCGTCCACATGCTACGCTCCTCAAATGAATCCGACGCAGTCTTCTTGAAGATGATCGTATCGATCAGCTTCAGAAACGGATCAAAGATCGCAGGATAGGTGAGCATCAGGACGTAGATGGCAGCGAGACCAAGAACGACTACCCAGAATTCGGCCACCAGTCCTTCCCGCGCCTGGCTGCCCTGATCCGTCATCAACAGCCGCCAGAACCATTCCGCCGCCGCCACGCAGGCGAAGACGCCAAGGCCCGCATAAGCCGCGGAGGATGTGGAAAGAAGCGAGAACAGCGAAAGAAGAACGATGAGGCAGGGCGCGCCGTAAAGCCGCAACCAGGGCGAGACGATCGCACGGCGGAAGAAATAGATTGCGGAGAGGAACGCCACCGCCGTGGAGCCGTAGGCTGACGCCTCCGACATCAGGCCGACGATGCGCTTGACATCCGCGATCTCTACATCCGTCAGGTAGCCGTACTGGGCCGTTCGGAACATGTCCAGATAAGGGCCAAGACCGACGAGGTCGAGAATGCCAGTCAGGACGATGACGGCCCCGCCGACGCACAGGGCTGCCAGCAGGTGCTGACGCGTGGACGCGGTGCGAAAGGCAAGGGCACAGGCGAACACCGTCACGATCGAAATCGTCAGGTACATGAGCTGCGAGATGTTCTGCATCGTCGGGTAAAGGGGATCACCCGAGGTTGAGCCTTCCAGCTTCATTGGAATGATCGTGACGGCCCCGGCGAAAATCCGTGGCATGAAGAGGGTGACCCAGATGGCGACGATCCAGAACAGGAACAGCAGCAGACACTGGGAGGGACGCAGGGCAATGTCCAGCATCCGTGACAGGCCCTTCGTACCGCCGCCATAGATGAGGATGATGGCAAGCGCGATGATAGGGGGCGGCGTGAAGCTCAGACCCTGCGTGAATTCAGGCGGGATGACGGCGAAGGCACCGAAGGCCATGGAACCGAACAGCAAGTAGAAGATGAACGGTCCCCGGCTGAACATTCCGACGAGCAGAAGTCCCCAGAACACGATGACCGGTATCAAATCCATTTCGCTCTCTTTGCAGGCGAGGCGCGCCCGGTCCTTGCATTCTAAGCCTATCCGGAACGACCAAACCACAGCGACGTGAATCTTTGCTTAAGCGCCGGCCGTATCCCGCCTTCCTCCGCCCGTAGGAAGCCCGTGCGTCCCAAAGTGTGACATTCACCGGAAAAACGTGTTCCGGACCGCGGGAATTGCGAGCAATCGATAAGATCTTAACGGTTTTTTCAACCGTATCGTCATCCTTGTTTTCCATGATGCAGACAACCTAAGGAAGAAGGAGCGGAAGCTTGGTTTTGAAACTACTCGTTGCCGGTGCCGTCGCCATGGCGGCGCGACGTGCATCCTCGAACAATTCCGCGGCGCAGGAGCGCGTGACGACCGTCTGCAAACGGGCACGCGACCTTGAGATGCGGGATGCGCCCATCGAACCGGATTGGATCCTCGAAGGAAACCCAGTGGCGCGCGCCGCCGAGCACGTCCGCAGCGCGGACGATTCCTCGTTCTCGGCCCTATGGGACTGCACCGCCGGAACCTTCCGCTGGCATTTCAACTGGGACGAGACGGTCATCATCCTCGAAGGCGAGGTCCATATCACGGACGAGGACGGAAACGCCTATACGCTGCGCGCAGGGGACATGGGCTACTTCGCGGCGCGAAGCTGGGCGACATGGCGCATCGACAACTACGTCAAGAAAGCCGCCTTCATCCGCCGTCCCTTCCCATCCCCCATCGCCGCCCTCTACCGCCTGAGGAACGCGATGCGCCAACAGCAGCCGTCTTTCTAAACCGGGCAAGGAGCAGCCGATGCAGGGGGGGACACGTTCCGGTGAGGTGGACAGCCTTCGGTGCTTTGCGATGTTGGCTGTTGTCGCCCAGCATTGCGGCATCCTGCCGTTCGGATGGACCGGCGTCTGGCTGTTCTATGTGATCTCCGGTTTCGTCGTCACCCTGTCGCTGATGCGCCATGGCAACGACGACAGGGCACAATTGCTGACATCGTTCTATGCACGGCGCTCCGCGAGGATCATTCCCGTCTATGCCTTCTATCTGCTTCTGGGCGTGACCATGCTGTGGGCGCTTGGCAAGACCGCCGAACCGGGCGCCCTGATATCGCTGCTACTCTTCTACAACAACTTCGCGATGATTTTCGGATTTGGCGAGATGCAGGACTGGCCGGTCGGGCATCTCTGGACGATTTCCGTCGAGATGCAGTTCTATGCGCTCTACGGCTTCCTCTTCGCCTATCTGAACGGGAAGCGGCTGCTGCAAGCCCTGATGGCGATGGCGATCATCAGCCCCCTGGTACGCGGGGTAGCCGGCATGCTGGCCCCTGACATCCTCGGAAGCGACCTGGCTGTTGCCTACGGCATCTATGCGACCTCCTTCCTACATTTCGATTCCTTCGCCATCGGCGCCATACTCGCCCTGAACTGGTCGTTTATCCGCGAGAGAGGCGGTGAACGCCTGCTTTTCGCGGCAGGGACGGCCGCCCTCGGTCTCTATGTGCTGGTCTATGCCGGCGTGAACCATTTCCTGCTCGGTCGCACCGGCGTCGATATCGTCCGCGATATCCTTTCCGGCATCATGTACGGCAACGGCCGGGAAATCTGGCTCTACTCGGCTGTCGCACTCTTCGCCGGCGGCATTCTAGCCTGGACGGCCGCCGGAACCGCACCCTGGCGCTCGCTGACACGCGTGCGACTCTTCCAGCGCATCGGTGAGATATCCTATGGCGGGTATATCTTTCACGCTCTCGCAATCACACTGGTTTTCAACCTGGTGGGCGGCGACAGTGAATCTTCTCCGGTCGGCCTGCGCGTCGCCGTATTCGTCGCTGCATCGCTAATAGCGACAGGCGCCGCAAGGCTATCCTTCCGCTATATTGAGAAGCCGCTGATCGGGAAGATGAACCGGGCGCTCACCGGCGCGCACGCCTGACATCCGCCACTGGCGCACTCCATTGGCTCATTGCGAAGAAAAGCGCTTCAGACAGCCTGGAACGGATCGGTCGGCCCCTTGGCCGGCTCGGTGAACCAGCGGGGGCCGTCCTCGGTCATGTAGATGTGATCCTCGAGGCGGATTCCGAATTTTCCCGGAAAAACAAGCATCGGCTCGTTGGAGAAACACATGCCCGCCGCAAGCGGCGTCGCATTGCCGCGCACGATATACGGCTCTTCGTGGATCTGCAGGCCGAGGCCATGGCCGGCGCGATGGGGCAGGCCGGGCAGGGCGTAGTCCGGGCCAAGGCCGTATCGGGCGAGCACTGCGCGCGCCGCATCGTCCAGGCTGGAACAGGACGCGCCGAGCTTCGCCGCATCGAACACAGCCTGCTGGGCCTCGCGCTCGATCGCCCATGCATCCTCGAAGGCGGTGTCACCTGGCGCCAGCTTGTAGGTACGCGTCAGGTCGGAGTGGTAGCCGTCGATGCGGCAGCCGGTATCCACCAGAATAACGTCATCCTCAGTCAGGACCTGATCGCCATCGGCGCCGTGCGGCAGCGAGGTCGCCGCGCCGAAGGAGACGATGGCGAAGGTCGAGCCGTCGTCGGCTCCAAGTTCCCGATGCCGACGGTCGATGAACTTGACGACCTCCGAAGCGCGCACGCCCGGTTCCAGCATGGCGTGCACCTGCCGGTGGAGGCCGAGCGTCAGGTCCATAGCATACTGGATCAGCGCGATTTCGGCCGGCGACTTGATGCGGCGGAGCGTATTGAGGATCGGTCCGCCGTCCATCAGCCGCTCCGTCCCCAGCCGCGCCGCCAAGGCATGATAGAAGTAAAGCGGCATGGCGTCGTCGACGGCAAGAACGCCACCCGCCTCAAGCATGCCGGCCACCAGCGCGGCGCTGCTTTCCTCTTCCTTCCATTCGAGAATGTCGGCCGCCAGATGCGGCAGGGTCTCGACGCGGCTCCGTTCGAAGCCCGGCACGATGTAGAAAAGGCCGGTGGGCGTGACCAGCGTCCCGAGAAAGCGCTCGCTGGCATGCCAGACGAGACCGGTGAAATAGCGCAGGCTCTCGCTCGGCCCGAGCAGCATGCCCGCAAGACCGCGGGCTTCCAGCGCCGCACGCAGCCGGACAAGACGCGCCTGCCTCTCCTCATCGGCAATCGGGGGAACGGGGTGCTGCCACGACATTCTCGACTCTCCTTGCATTCTTCCACGGCAAGGCGCCGGGCCTGATGGTGATTCCTAGCGATTCCTCACCCATCTTGTCGACAAGAAAAATGCAAAGCCTCGATTTACGGAGACGGCGCCTGTTGAAGTCTCCGCTTGAGGCCCGCGACGATGCGCTCGGCGAGCGCCTCGTAGTCACCGTCGAAATGATGCCCGCCGTCGATGGCGATGGATTCCACGCCGGAGGCCTTCAGCGTGGGGCAGGGGTCGTCGTCCTCGTCGGAACCGTAGATGCATTGCACGCGGCCAAGCTCGATCTTCGCAATGTCCCCGACCGGATTGCCGCCAGCCCCCGCACCGGCGACGCCGAGCCAACCGCTCACGGAAATCTCGTAGTCGACCTGATGGGAGAGTGCCATGAGCGTGATCTGCGGCACGCGCGCCTTGTCGGCGGCGGCAAGCCGGTTGTAGGTCGCGGGCAGGATATCCGCACCGAAGGAATAGCCGACGAGCAGCACATGGCCGACGTTCCATTCCTTGCGGAAAGCCTCGATGATGCGCGCAAGATCGTCGGCCGTCTCCTGCGGCTTTCGCTCGGACCAGAAGTAGCGCAGCGAATCCACGCCGACGACGGGGATGCCGCGCTCCTGCAGCGCACCCGCCACCTGCTTGTCGATATCGCGCCAGCCACCGTCGCCGGAATAGACCACCGCCATCGTATCGAACGCGGGCTTGGCCTTGAGAACGGTCAGCGGCAGGCCGAGAGGCGTATCGCCATCGCCGGCCGCGTCCACCCGATCCGCAAGCGCCTGCGAAAGAGCGTCGGCCGCCTGGGTGGAGACGTCCCGCACGTCTATATCCGCATGGGTCCCCTTCAGCGCCGCCACATGGTCGCGCCCCGCCTGGGGCGCGTTGCCGGTAAGGAGCACGGTCACGGCGGCCGGCAGGGGACCATCGGTTAGGCCGTAGACCGTACGGCCGCCGGCGCTCACCTTGGTGGCGGGCGTGCACAGGACCTTTTCGAGAGGGATGCCGGCCGTAGGATCGACCGCGATGGCCTCGCCGAGCGTCGCCGCCGGGCTTTGCGCGATCATGGCGAGGGCCAGCGCGCCGCCTTCGCCGATGCCGGCGACGATGGGCGGGCTGTAGCGCGTCGCACCCGTCGCGCGCTGCACCTGCTGGGCGAGCGCCTCGATATCCGAGATCATGTAGACGCAGTCGCCGTCGTCCGCCTGCAGGGCCTTGAGATAGGCCGGGAAATCGATGCCGATCACCGCGGCGCCCTTGTCCACCAGAGCGGCCGCCTGCCGGTCCTCCTGCGCGCCCCATCCTCCGGCGTCCGAGATCAGGAATATGCTGGCCTCGGGCGTATCTTCCGGCAGCAGGACATGGCCGCCGGGAACCATGCCCATGTCGAAGCGTGGCGTTTCGGCAAGGGCAGCAAGAGGCAGCAGGCCGGCGAGAAGCCCGGCGATGGCCATGCGATGGAACATGTTCATTTGGAAATCACCCCTTTGACGCCGCCGCCGATGAGAAAGGTCACGTCCATCAGCGCGAGCGCCGCGCCCGTGCCGTTGGAAACCGCGAGGTAACGCGGCTCCCAGCGCGGGTGGAACTTCGACTTGAAGGCACGCAGGCCCTTGAAATTATAAAACCGCTCGCCGTGCTCGAAGAGCGCGCCGCCGACGCGGTCCCAGACCGGGGCCGCCTCGCGCCGGGCCATGCCGGACAGCGGCGCCATGCCGAGATTGAACTGCCGGTAGCCCTCGGCCCGCAGGTAATCGAGGATGCCGACGAAGAGGAAATCCATCGTGCCCTTCGGCGCGTCCGGGGAAAAGCGCATCAGGTCCACCGTCGCCTCCGCCTTCGTGTCCGTCACCATCAGCGTGGCGAAGGCGACGATCCGCTCGTCGAGCCGAACGACGGCAACGGGCTGGGACAGCACGTAGCTCTCCTCGAAGGCCCCGAGCGAGAAGGTCTTTTCCTTCGCATTGTGATGGGCGAGCCAGCCATCGGACACGGCGCGCAAATCCGCCACGATCGGCCCCAGTTCCTCCGGCCGGGCGACGGAGAAGCTAAGGCCGTCGCGAAGGCCGCGGCTGGCCGATTGCCGCAGATTGGCGAAGCGACTGCCCTTCATGTCGAAATGCACGAGGTCGATCAACGCGATCTCGCCGAGCTTGAAGGCCCTGAGGCCGACATCCGCGCAGGCGGCCAGCAGCGCTGGCGATATCTGGTAGAAGGCGGCCCGGCCGCCGCCGGTGCGGGCCGTGGCAGCGAACTGCCAGACAAGTTCCGCGAACTCCTCCTCGACGCCGACCGGATCTGCAAGCGCGATCCACGACCGGCCGTGGATGCCGTACATGATGTAGGAGCGGCCGGAAGGGGAGAACAGCAGCCGCTTGTCGCCCATCCGAACCAGATTGGCGTCCGCGCCGTCCTGCGCCATCGTGACGGCTATCGCCTGTTCCAGCTCGGCCGCCGCCGGCGCGTCGGTGCGGAAATGCGCGGGCCGCAGCAGGCTGGAGAGCGCGAGCGCCGAGGCGGCGATGCAGAGGCCGAGCAGCGCACGCAGGCCGCGCGGCGCTTCCTCGGAAAACTCGAACTGCCACCACAGCTCACGGGCATATTCCGTGTCGCGATAAACGAAGAGCAGGATGACGAAGGCGGTCGCCAGCACGACGGCGATGGCCGCGAGCCAGGACGGTCCGAGGGCCTGCTTGAAGAGCGAGCTGTGCCGGTCGAAGGCGCGCGCATTCACCAGCAGCGCCACGATGAGAAGCGCGAGCAGGCCCGCCTCGAAGACGGCGATGGCCTTCAGGAAAGCGAAGGCGAAGGCCACCGAGGCTCCGGCAAGCGCCACCCACCATGCACCGTCGAGCCGCTGGCCGAGGCCGCGGGCCGCCACGATCAGGAGAAGCCCGAGCAGGCTGGACAGGAAATGCGCGCCCTCGACGATGGGGAGCGGCAGATAGGTGGAGAGGAAGTCGAGGTCGGAATCGGGAGAGGGCACCACGCTGGAAAAGATCAGCATGACACCCAGCACCAGCGCGAGCGTCGCTATCAGCGCGGGGGCCAGCTTTCCGGCAAGCTGCGCCGCATCGGCGACCTGGGGCTTCAGCGCGAGCTGGCGCATTTCGGTGACGAGCAGCAGCACGGTCGCCAGCAGCAGCGGCAGGACGTAGTAGATCAGCCGGTAGAGCACGAGGCTGCCGAGGAGCTGATCGATCCCGATGGCGTTGGAAAGGCCCGCCATGACGACCGCCTCGAAGACGCCGAGGCCGGCCGGCACATGGCTCAGCACGCCAAAGCCGATCGCCACCGCATAGACCGCCAGGAAGGTTGGCCAGCCGACATGGGTTTCCGGCAGGAGCACATAGAGGACGGAGGCGGCGGCGGCGATATCGAAAGCCGAGACGAGGAACTGGCGCGATGCCGTGCGGCTGTCCGGCAGGCGCAGGCTGAAGCCGCCAATCCCGACGACCCGGCCATTGCGACCCATATAGAACAGGCCGGCCAGCACGAGGAGGACAAGGCCGGCGAGGGCGCGCAGCCACAGCGGGTCCACACCGAGGATGCCTGCGACGCGTGGGGCGACGGCAAGCGTGGCGAGCGCGCTTACGGACAGGAGGCCGAGGCCGAAGGACAGCGTCACGAAGGCGATGACGCGGGCGATCTCGCCCGGCGAAAGGCCAAGACGAGAATAGGCGCGAAAGCGGATCGCGCCGCCGCTGAGCGGCCCGAAGCCGACCGTATTGCCTACCGCGTAGGCGATGAAGGCCGTCACCGCGACGGAAGGGAAGGGCAGGCGGCGGCCGATATGATCGAGCGCATTGGAATCGTAGAGGATCAGCGCAACGAAGCTGAGGCCGGTGAAGAGCGCGGCAAGGGCTATTGCGCTCCAGGGCGTATCCGCGAGCGCGGCCAGCACCTCGTCGTAACGCACCTCGTCGGTCAGCCGGTAGATGCCGTATGCGACGAGCGCGAAGACGAAAAGACTCGCAGCACCGAGGATGTAGAGCCTGTAGGTCAGGAGCAGCCGGAGGAAACGCGAGGCCCGATCTTCGACAACCGCACTCTTATCATCCGACATGTTCCGACTTTCGACCCGCGCTGAGGCAATGGCCGCATCCTAGCCCGGGATGTGGCAAATCTCGGACGCTTTTCGCCTCAATTCAAAAAATTACTACGCGCGGTCGAAGCGAAAGATCAGCCATCGAGACCGAGCGGATCGGCGACGCGCGGCCACAGGTCCAGCCGTGCCTTGCGATAGGCCGTGGTGGCCGGGTCCGTCGGATAGGAGGTCGGGGCGGCAATGTAGACGATCTCGGAAGAGACCGGCTGGAAACCGGCATGGAAATGGTTGGTCGACTTCACCAGCAGGAACGCCTTCTTCGTGAAATCCACGCCCTGGTTGGAGAAGATATCCGGCTCGTAGGTCTGGGTGCGGCTGGTGATCAGCACGATATCGATGGTCGTGCCGAGTGGACGCACCACGGCCGCCGCACCGAGCGTCACGCGGCTGTTGCGGAAGCTCTGCCAGCCGGCATCGAAGACCGCCTGGACCGTGACGCGCAGGTCAAGCGGCTCACCGCCTTCCGGACCGGACTTGCCGCCGAAGCGCAGCGCCAGTTCTGCGCCTTGCCCGGCCGCATGGCAGAAGGAAACGGCGATGGGATCCCAGATGGTGGCGACCGCGACATCCGTAAAGCCGCGCTCGATCATCCGGCGCAGGATGAAGGTGGCGTCGCCCGCCACGCCGCCGCCGGGATTGTCCCAGACATCGGCGATGACGACCGGCATGTCCGGCCACGCTTCGCGCACCGCCGCCGCCCGATCGAGGCCGGATTCCGTGTTGAGCATCGGCATGGCGGTGCTCTTGCGCAGGCCGTAGAGTTCATGGCCGAGCTTTTCGGCGAGCGCATCGCCCTTCGCCTTGTCGCCGTCCGTGACGACCACGATGCGCGTGCCCATCTCCGGCACGTCGCCGGCCATGAAGCCGTGGATGACGGAGATGGAGAGGATGCCGTCCCTGCCTTCCATCGCCTTCAGGCGGTCGACATAGGAACGCATCGGCTCGCGGCTCGTCGGGTAGATGGTGATCATGCGGCAGTCGAAGGTAGAAACGACCGGCTTGATCTCGCCCTTCAGGGTGCGCAGCGCCAGTTCCACGACATGCTCCCCGCGCTCCTCGAAATCCGTGTGCGGGAATTCGAGGAAGGCTGCCATGACATCGAGATTGGCGAGGCGCCTGGCGGTGAGGTGGCTGTGCGGATCGAATTCAACGGCGATCAGGACGGTGGGTCCGACCATATCGCGGATACGGGCGAGAAAATCGCCCTCCGGGTCGTCGTAGCCCTGCGCCACCATTGCGCCGTGCAGGCCAAGGACCACCGCATCGACGGGAAGGGCCGCCCTGAGTTCATCGAGGATGCGGTCGCGCAGGGTCTCGTAGGTCTGGCGCTGGATGAGACCCGCCGGCTCCGCCCAGCAGGACGTGCCCTCGATGACGGTGAACCCTTCCGCCCGGCCGCGCCGGCGCAGGATCGGCACCACCGAGGAGCAGAGCGTCGGCGTGTCCGGATGCTCGCCGGGGCCGGCATAGAACGCCGCCTTGAAGGAATTCATATCCGTGGGAACGGGGGAAAAGGTGTTGGTCTCGGTCGCAAGAGAGGCCGTGAAGATGCGCATATGTCCATTCCCGATAACGCGTGCATGCCGCACGCCGCAGCGATGTAAATTGTTTTCTCGAACATGCGGCAATCGCCTGGAAAGTCAACATATCGGCCATGCTCCGCAGCGCGCCGTGCAGGCTGTTTTTCAAGGGGCCGATTTCCGATGGGATTTTCATCCGGCGCGAAGCCCGGCGCCGGAAATCCGCCGGAACGATGAAAATCGATCACCGCGAAATGATCGACGTTTTCATCGCGTGCGACGAAATGGGGCGCACTATAACGCTACCGGGCAAAATATTTTTTATCCGATGGGAGATCGGGCAGAAACAAGGCAGGGCCGCCACATCCACACCTCTTGATGACCTCCTCTGCCGTGTTATGAAAAGCCGCTAAGAAATTCATTTTCAAATTCGTGGCCCGTTTCATGAGCGGAGGAACCCGATGGACCTGTTTCAAGCGCTGTCGGACGAGGAGGGCAGGCTGTCCGGCCTCGACAGGAGGCTTGCACGGATCGCGCTCGAAGACGTGGACTTCGTGACGAACGCCTCCATCGGCACGCTCGCCGAGCGCGCCGGCGTCTCGCCACCCACCGTCACCCGCTTCTGCCGCCGGCTGGGCTGCAAAGGATTTCCGGATTTCAAGGTGCAGCTCGCCAAGCTCGCCTATGTCGGCCTTCGCTATGTCAAGCCGGACGTGCCGGCGGAAACACCGGGCGAAGTCGCCCGCGATATCGTCGCCAAGGCGCAGAACGCCCTGTTCCAGATGCACAGCCAGCTCGACCTTGCCGCGCTGGAGACGGCGGCGCGGCTGCTGGGCGGGGCCGCCTTCATCCAGGCTTTCGGAGCTAGCGGCAACTCGGCGATGATCGTCAACGAGCTGCACAACCGGCTCTTCCGGCTCGGATGCCGCATCCACGCCTCGAACGACCACAATATGAACGCCATGCTCGCGGCGGCGGTGCAGCCGGGCACTGTGGTTTTCGGCTCGTCCTTCACCGGCCGCGACCCGGCCCTCGTCCACTGCCTGGAACTGGCGCGCCGGCACGGCGCGCCGACCATCGTCATCACCCAGAGCGGATCGCCCGTCGCGGCGGCGGCGGATGTGGTCATCGCCGTGGACCTGCCGGAGGGCCGGAACGTCTTCCGACCCTCCGCGACGCGCTATGCCTGCCTTGCCGTCATCGACATGCTGGCGAACCTCGTCGCCTATGCCGACCGGTCGAAATCGCTGAAGACGCTGCGCGCCATCAAGGAGGAGCTAGTCAGCCGCCGCGACGGCGACGACCGGCAGCTTCTGGGCGACTGACCGTTCAGCGCTGGAACGCCCAGGGCGCCAGCCGCCGCTCGATCTGCCGGGCGGCATATTCCAGCAGGATCGCGATCAGGGCGATGACGACGATGCCGGCGATCACGATATCCGTGACGAGGAACTGCGCCGCCGACTGGATCATGAAGCCGATGCCACTTGTCGCCGCCACAAGTTCGGCCGCCACCAGCGTCGTCCAGCCCGCGCCGAGCGCGATACGGATCCCGGTGAGGATCGACGGCACGGCGCTCGGCAGCACGACCTCCGTGAGGACCTGCCGCCTGCCCGCGCCCAGTGAACGCGCCGCATTGACATGATCCCTCGAAACGGCGCGCACACCGGCCGAGGTCGACAGGATGATCGACGGCAGCATGGAAAGCGCGATGACGGTGATCTTCGAGGCTTCGCCGATGCCGGCCCAGATGATGACGAGCGGCAGATAGGCCAGGGGCGGCAGCGGCCGCAGGAACTCGACGATGGGATCGAGGATGCCCCGGCCGATCCGGCTGGTACCGATGGCGATGCCCGCCGGAATGCCGATCGCGACGGACGCGATCAGCGCCCCGAAGATACGGTAGAGGCTGGCGCCGACATGCTCGGCAAGCGTCGCATCGACGAAGCCTTTCACGACGAGATCGTAGGTGGCGACCGCCACCTGCCGCGGGGAGGGCAGGAAGATCGGCGAGACCAGCGCATAGGCCGAGGCCAGCCCCCAGAGGGCGACGATCGCCGCAACCGTGATGGCCGAGATAACGGGGACGGGAAGGGGCGTCGAGGCACGGACGGCCTGTCCGGTCTCGATCCGTTGCGGCAAGGTTTCGATATCGGCAGAGAGCGTCATGCGGCAAGCTCCTCTTCGGCGCCGGAATGGATGAGGCCGGTCAACCCGGCATGCATGCGCTTGAAAAGCGGCGTCTCCTTCACGGCGGCAATCGACGCGCCGCGAAGAATCTCCGCGTTGAAGCCCGCTTCGATCTCCGCGGTCAGCCGCCCCGGATTGGGCGAAAGCACCAGGATGCGCGTGCCGAGCAGCAGCGCCTCCTCGATACTGTGGGTGATGAGAAGCCCGCCCGCGCCGCTCTCCGCCTTGATGCGCAGCAGGAAGTCCTGCATGCGCGTGCGCGTCAGCGCATCGAGCGCGCCCAGCGGCTCGTCCAGCAACAGGAAGCGCGGTTCGGCCGCGAGCGCCCGGGCGATGCCGACCCGCTGGCGCATGCCGCCGGAAAGCTCCCATATGCGCCGGTCGCCCGCCCCGGCAAGCCCGACCCGTTCCAGAAGCGCATCGGCCCGCGCATGGCGCTCGGCGACGGCAAGCCCCTTCAACTTGAAGGGAAAAGCGACGTTGTCGCGCGCATCGAGCCAAGGATAGAGCGCATCATCCTGGAACACGACCGCGCGGTCCGCCGCAGGTCCCTGGACGGGCGCGCCATCCACGGTGATCGCACCCGCCGTCGGCGCGATGAAACCGGCCGCCAGATTGAGCAGGCTCGTCTTGCCCGAACCGGAGCGCCCGATGATGGTGACAAGCTCGTCCGAGGCGATCTGCAGGTCGATGCCTTCGAGAACGCGCTTTTCGCGCGCGGCGCTGCGCCTCGCCCCCGGCGGATAGCGTAGCGAAACGTTGCGGAATGTGAGGATGCTCATGGGTCCCTCCGGGAAGTGTGGTCCGGCGACGACCCGGCAACGCTCGCGCGCCGCCGGGCCGCCTCCGCCGCAAGGGGCGGGTCAGTAGGCGAGCTTGCTCGCGTCGCTGACCCAGCGGGTGGAAACGTAGGGCTTGTAGTCGGACAGCGCCGCCGGGATCTTGCCCTGTTCGAGAAGGAAGGCGGAGGTATCGGCAACCGCCTTCACCGTGCCGCCGCCGAGCAGCGTCTCGCCGGCCTGTTCCTCGAGCGTCGGGAAGATGTAGCCCTTGAGGAGGGCCGGAACCTCATCCTGCCGCGCGCCGGTCAGGCGGGCGATCTTCTCGGCTTCGGGCGAGGTGGCGTTCCACGCGTCGGGATTGGCGCGGTATGCCGCCGTGGCCTCGCCGGTCACCTTCACGAAGGCCGTCACGACGTCCGGATGCTCCTCGGCGAATGTCTTGCTGACGATCCAGGCATCAAAGGTCGGGCCGCCCCAATCGGCAACATCGGCGGATGTCGCCAGCACCTTGCCGTCCTTCTTCAATTCGGCCAGGACCGGATCCCAGACATAGGCGCCGTCGATATCGCCGCGCTGCCAGGCCGCCGCAATTTCCGGCGGGCGCAGGTTGAGAATCTCGACGGACTTCGGATCGACGTTCCAGTGCTTCAGCGCCGTCAGCAGGCTGTAATGCGCGGTGGAGACGAAGGGCGTCGCGATCTTCTTGCCGACAAGATCTTCGGGCTTCTCGACGGATCTCACCGCGAGCGCTTCCGCCTCGCTGATGAGGCCGACGACGAAGATCGTCTCGATGGGCAACTCACGGCTGGCGGCGGCGGCCAGCGGCGAGGAGCCGACATAGCCGATATCGAGCGAACCGGAAGCGATCGCGGCGATCACATCTGCGCCGCCATCGAATTTCTGCCAATTGATCCTGGCTCCCGTCACCTTCTCATAGGTGCCATCGGCCTGGGGCACGCGCGACGGCTCGACGATCGGCTGGTAACCGATATTGAGCGTCACTTCCCCGGCATGGGCGGCGCCGAACGAGGCGGCCATGGCAAGGGCGGCGGTGGCGGCCAGCAGGGTTCTGCGGGTAATGGTCATTGGTCGTCTCCTCAAGTTGCCGTCGCCCGGCGATCTGCGGCGGGCAGGGCTTTTAGGCTATATATTCGGTAAACTTAGTAGAGAAATATTCGCCTCAATTCCGCCGGTCGGCAGCGATTGGTTTTGCGTTTTGCATGAAGGGTGCGAAACGGGCCGCCCGGCGGGATACGCGGCGCGGAATCGCCGCGCTGAACCGCCGCAAATGCAAATCTCGTGACAAAAATGCTTCCTTTCGGAAGAAATACTTGCATTCCGGCATGAAAAGACGGCGAAAGCCGGCCAATTTCCTTGCAGTCGGAAGCTCAAAGTAATTATACTGTTTTTATATGTTTTTTCGCACTTCGTTGCCTCGAATCAATCGGCAGCGCCCGACAGGGCAAGCCGCTCGATCTTCCCGAAGACGATGGTGAGAATTGCCGGGCGCAACCGCGCCCATGCCGCCGCACATGCCTATGGAAAGCAGACCGGAATGCTGACGAAAAAGGGAAAATACGGACTGAAGGCCCTCGTGGACCTCGCTCGCCTCGCCCCGGGTGAAACGGCCTTCGTCAGCGAAATTGCGTTGCGCAACAACATTCCGAAGAAATTCCTCGACACGATCCTTCTAGAGCTTCGCAATGCCGGCATGCTGCGGTCGAAGAAAGGGCCGGGCGGCGGCTATTCGCTGTCGCATCCCGCCGCCGAAATCCGCATCGGCCACGCCATCCGCGTGCTCGACGGCCCCCTCGCGCCGATCCGCTGCGCAAGCCGCACGGCCTATGAAGCCTGCGAGGACTGCGCCGATCCGGAAGGCTGTCAGGTCCGCCGGGCGATGACCGAGGTGCGCGACGCGATTGCCGCGATCCTCGACACGATGACGCTCGAACAGTTCGTCGCCGTGCCCGGGGCCTCCGCCATGATCGAGGACGAGGCGCTGGAACAGCGCGCCGGCTGACGCGGGCCGCGACCGGACACCCGGCAGGCCATCCTTAAACCTGTACGGGAATCGCCTTCTGCCCCGCGACGCCGAAGACGCGGCGGTACCGTTCGATTTCCGCCGGCGCGCCGGTCGCCTTCAGGGGATTGTCGGAGAGCTTGACCGCCGGACGGCCGTTGGCGCTCGTCACCTTGCAGACCAGCGATATCGGATCGAGGCGCGTCCCGCCGTCCGGATCGCAGCCACGGAAATCGTTGGTAAGGTTCGTACCCCAGCCGAAGCTCATTCGCACGCGGCCATGGAAATGGCGATAGGTCTCCTCGATCGTGTCGACATCCATGCCGTCGGAGAAGATCAGCAGTTTCTCGCGCGGATCGCGCCCCTTGCTGCGCCACCACTCGATGATCTGCTCGCCGCCGGAGATCGGCGGTGCGCTGTCCGGGCGAAAACCGGTCCAGTCCGCCACCCAATCCGGCGCATTGGCAAGGAAAGCGGTGGTGCCGAAGGCGTCGGGCAGGGCGATCAGCAGGTTGCCGTTATAGTGCTGCCGCCATTCCTCCAGCACCCGATAAGGCGCGCGCGCCAGCGCCTCGTCGCCGTCTGCGAGCGCGGCGGCGACCATCGGCAGTTCATGCGCATTGGTGCCGATCGCCTCGAGATCGGCATCCATGGCGAGCAGCACGTTGGAGGTCCCGATGAAACGCTCGCCAAGCCCCTCCTTCAGCGCCTCCACGCACCAGCGCTGCCAGAGGAACCCATGCCGGCGGCGCGTGCCGAAATCGGAGATGACGAGATCGGGCAACTGCCGCAACCGCTCCACCTTCTCCCAGAGCCGCGCCTTGGCGCGGGCATAGAGCACGTCGAGCGCGAAGCGCCCCCGGTCGCGCATCGCCGCGCGCGACTTCATTTCGTTGATGATCGCAAGCGCGGGAATCTCCCACATGGACGTATGCGTCCACGGCCCGTCGAAGTGCAATTCGTACTGCCCGTCCACCTTGCGCAGATCGTATTCCGGTAGCTGGAAGGCTGCCAGCCACGCGATGAAATCCGGGCCGAACATGCGCGCGCGGCCATAGAAGCTGTTGCCGGCGAGCCAGATCAACTCCTTCTTGGTGAAGCGCACGCTGCGGGCATGATCGAGCTGGGCGCGCAGCTCCCCCTCGTCGATAATATCGGCCAGCCGCACGCTCCTCGTACGGTTGATCAGCGAAAAGGTCGCGTTTACATCGGGGTGAAGCTGCCGGATCATCTGAAGCATCAGCAGCTTGTAGAAGTCCGTATCGAGCAGGCTGCGCACGATCGGGTCGAGCCGGAAATTATGGTCGTAGGTACGGGTCGCGATATCGTTGACGGCCATGCCGGCTCCTGCTTCGATGCTGTCGTTCAGCGCCTTCCGCCCGAAAGCGTCCGGCAGGCCCGCAGCCTCGTTGATCGAAACGCCGATTGCAAGCCGAATGGCCGTCATCCGCCGTACCAGCGGGCACGTCGAACTTCCGGCGGGCGGGCCGCCGTGATAGAAGCCCGGTGATTTTCAGAGGGCAGGGCGGCCCTGAAACCCGCCCGCAGACCTTTTAGCGTATCGCAATGCCACGGAGGATGCCTTGAACGACAAAAATGTTCTGAAATTCGAGCCACGGAAACCGAAGCAGGAAAACAAGCCTGCCGCGCCGGGGCCGAAAAAGGGACTGGTCTGGCTCGCCGTCGCCGCGGTGATCGTGCTCGCCTGGGCCTACTACCAGTTCATCGCACCGCAGGCATTGTAGTCGCGCCGGAGACATGGCGGCGGGCATGCGCCGTCGACACCGGCGTCATGAGGCGAGACCGTCGCATCTCTAACTAGCCCAACTGTCGCATTACTAAATAGCCTTGTGAGTTCAAGCCGAGACGCGACTTGCGGGCTCGGTGATCCTATCCTCGCGACCGCATCTGCGCGAGCAGCTTCTGGCGGAAGACTTCGGCGGGCGTTTTGTAGCCGAGGCACTTGCGGGGCGTCGTATTCAATCGATCGCAGATTTCTTTGAGGTCATGGTCGGTGATGGAGAGCGGATCGACATCCCTCGAAAGCCATTTCCTGGCCCGGCCATTCGTATTCTCGACGGTGCCTTTCTGCCAGGGTGATTGCGGATCGCAGAACCAGGTCGCAGAGCCGATCCCGGCCTGGAGATAGGCCCAGTCGGTGAACTCCGTCCCGCGGTCGAAGGTGATCGAACGGCGGGCGCGATGGGGCAGGGCCTGCAGCACGCCGATGAGCCGTTGCATAATCGGCCGCGACTGCCGGTCGTTGTTGCGGAGAAGAACGGCGAAGCGGCTGACGCGTTCGACCAGCGACGTCACGTTTGCCTTGCCGAACTTCTGGCGAAACTGGATGAGGTCGCATTCCCAGTGTCCGAGCTGCCTTCGATCGGCGACCACGTCCGGGCGGCGCAAGATGTTGAGATCCGGGCTGAAGCGCTGGCCGTGTCGGCGTCTGGCATGCCGCGGCCGACGTCGTGCACGATGTTCCGGCAGATGTTTCCAGAGCTTGATGGCGTGTCCGTCAACCGAATAGGCGAACTTGTAGATCGTTTCATGGCTGACGGAGATCGGATGGCGCTCCAGCCGCATCCGACCCGCGATTTGCTGCGGCGACCAGCCATGCATGATCCGCTCGATGACGGATTGGCGGACATGCGAGAAGCGCGCAAGCTTCCTGAGCTTGGTCCGACGCTCGCAGGCCATGTCATGCGCCGTCACGCAATGGTAGCCACTGAGATCGGGCCATTCCTTGTCGATGTAGGCGTTTCGACGGACCTCGCGGAAGATCGTTGAGCGATGGCGCCCAAGCTTTTCGGCGATGATGTCGATGCTCACGCCAGCATGACGCCAGCGCGCAATCCTGCGGCGTTCGTTCAGGTCTATATGGGAGTAGGTGCGTTTCATGGCAGCGTCCTTGCGGCGGATAACCCATTGGCATCATTCGCAAGTCGCACTCCATCCTTGAACCCACCCCGGCTACATACGAAAATTGCATAATCTATCTTATGGAACTTACGTGGAGGCTAGGCGGTATAGCCATGCCGTGACGCTTGCTCATCCATCAAGGGCGGGATATGCGCCTTTGACCCGCCCAAACGCCATCACGCGCCTCGAAGAGCCACCCGATGACAGTCGTCGCCTCCTGTATCTACCGTGACGGCAAGCGCGCCGAAGAGGTCGCGCTTGCGGACGAACCCTTCGCAACCGAGGAAAACGCCTTCGTCTGGATCGGCCTGACGGAGCCGACCGAGGAAGAGATGGGCAAACTCAAGGCGATGTTCGGCCTGCATCCGCTCGCCGTGGAGGATGCGCTGCGAGGCCGGCAGGTGCCGAAGGTCGAGGTCTATGGCGAAGAACTCTTCGTCGTGGTGAAGACCGCGCATCTAGAGGCGGACAAGATCGTCTATGGCGAAACCTGCATCTTCGTCGGCCGGCATCATATCGTCACGGTCCGCCACGGCTCGGCGCGCACGCACACGGAACTGCGCCGCCTGCTGGAGCAATCGCCGCAGATGCTGCGGCATGGGCCGGACTACGTGCTGCACGCCATCATCGACTTCATCGTCGACGGCTACCTGCCGATGGTCGAGAAGATCGAGGACAGCGTTCTGGCGCTCGAAAAGCACATGCTGATCTCCTTCCTCGAGCGCGAGCAGATCCGCCGCATCTTCCGCATGCGCCGCCAGGTGATCCTGTTCCAGCGCGTGCTGGGGCCGATGGCGGAAGTGGCGGGGCGGCTCACCCATCTGGACCTGCCCTGCATCGACGAGAACGCCCGCCCCTATTTCCGCGACGTCCTCGACCATGTCAAACGGGTGGAGACGATGATCGCCGGCCTGCGCGACGTCATCACATCCGTGTTCGAGGCGAGCAATCTGCTCGAGCAACAGCGCCAGGGCGTCATCACCCGCCAGCTTGCCGCCTGGGCCGCCATCCTGGCGGTTCCAACGGCGATCGCGGGCCTCTACGGGATGAACTTCCGCAACATGCCGGAACTGGAGACCCGCTACGGCTATTTCATCGTCCTCGGGGTCATCGCCGCTCTCTGCGGCATTCTCTTCGCCCGCTTCAAGAAGGCCGGCTGGCTCTGACCGCCAGAAGATCGGCGATGAGGCCGAGGGGGTGGCGGACGTCCCGTTCCGCCAGACGCTCGGTCTGGCAACGGCAGGAGAAGCCGGTTGCGACCACCGTCTTACCGTCCTTCACGTGCCCGGCCCAGGAAAGCGCGAAGAGGCTCTTCGAGACGGCCTGATGGCGCTTCTGGTGGCCGAAGAGGCCCGCCATGCCGCAGCAGCCGGTTTCAGGCGCGGCCAGCTCCACACCGAGCGCGGCAAACACCGCCTGCCAGTCGGCGCGCGCGCCCGCATCCCCCGTCGTTTCGGTGCAATGGCTGAGCAGCGTGACGGCATCTGCGCCGGCCGCCGCCCTGGGCATCACCCTTCCCGCCGCGATCTCGCCGGCCAGGAACGCCTGTGGCAGAAGCACCTCCGGCAGGCGGATGCCGGCCTTCGCATAGTCCTGCCGCAGCATCATGACGAAGGCGGGGTCGAGACCGATCATCGGGACACCGGAGCGCGCCGCCTGCGCCAGCGCCGCGGCAAGCCGTCCCGCCATGGCGCGGAAGCCCGCCATATCTCCGAGATTGAGCGCGGCCTTGCCGGCCGGCAGCATCTCCACGAAGAGCGGACGATAGCCGAGCGCGCGCAGCCCGGCCGCCACATCGCGCTGCACGGCCGCGTCAAAGAGCGCCGTAAACCAGTCCTGCCAGACGAGGACCGCACCCTCCGGCAGCGGACCGCCGAGATCGGCAATCGCGATGCGCTCCAGCTCCGGCACGGGACCGGCGAGCCGTTCCGGCAGGTCGACGGCCCCCATCAGGCCCGCCGCGACGCGGCGCAGCAGCGGCCAGACCGGCCGCAGCACCCCGGCCAGCTTCACCTGAAGCGGGCTCATCCGCTCGGCAAGCAGCGTCAGCCGGTCGGCGAGCGGGCGGGCGTTGCGCGCGTAGTAATCGGCATAGAAGGCGGAACGCATCTGCGGAATATCCACCTGTACGGGACAGGTGGAGGCGCAGGCTTTGCAGCCGAGGCAGGTATCGAGCACGCCCAGCAGGTCGGTTTCATCGATGCCCTCGCCGCCCGCTGTTTTCGCTGTCTTCCAGGCGCGCAGCGCATCGGCGCGGCCCTTCGGCGAGTGGCGCAGGTCCGCGCTCGCCTTGAAGGAGGGACACATCGGCGTCGCCGCCTGATAGCTGAGGCATTGCGCATTGCCGTTGCAGCGGAAGGCCTTTTCCAGTGTGTCGCCTTCGGGCGCGTTGAAAGGCCGGAAGGGCGTGGTCGCAATGCCCATCACCGTGCCCTCGCCGCCAACCAGCTTGCCGGGGTTGAAACGCGCCCTCGGATCGAAGGCGGCCTTGACGCCCTCAAGGGCCGCATAGGCCTGCGGGCCGATCCATTCGCGCAGATAGGCGCCGCGCACCCCCTTGCCGTGCTCGCCCCAGAAGATGCCACCATGCTTGCGCGTCAGCGCGAAGACGCCGTCCGAGACGGCGACGAGCTTCTCCCGGTCCGCGTCCGCGTCGATATCGAGTGCGGGACGGATATGCAGGCAGCCGACGTCCACATGGCCATAGATGCCGAAACCGAGGCCGTGCGCGGCGATGAGGGAGAGGAAATCGTCGACGAAAGCCGGCAAGTTTTCCGGTGGCACCACGCAGTCCTCCACGAAGGCGACCGGCCGCGCGCGGCCGTCCACCTTGCCGAGCAGCCCGACGCCCGCCGAGCGGATCGCCCAGAGTGCGCGGATCTCCGCCTTGTCCGCCGCCACATGCACAGCGCCCGCGCCATCCAATGTGCCAAGCCGGACGCGGCAGGCGGCAAGCCGCGCCTCAAGAAGCGCCGCATCCGAACCGTTGAACTCCACGAAGACATAGGCGACGCGCGCACCGCCCTTCGGACGCAGCCCTTCCGGCAGGCGCTGGAGAATGCCGGCCTCCTGCGCGAGTTGCTGCACGCGCTCGTCCATGACCTCAATGGCCGTCGGCTCGTCCTGCATCAGGGGCGTTGCGGCCGCCAGCGCCTGGCGGAAACTGTCGAAGCCGACGACGATCAGCCGCTTTTCCGGTTCGATGGGAAGGAGCTTCACCCGGATGCGCGTGATCGGGCCGAGCGTGCCCTCGGAACCGGGAAACAGCCGCCACCACTCGAAGCCGCCTTCCGGCGGACAGGCCCGCTCCAGGTCGTAGCCGGTGAAGCGGCGGTTGAGCTTCGGCGTATTGGCGACGAAGGCTTCCCGCCCGCCCCGGGCCGCCGCCTCGGCGGCCGCCAGCATCGGCCGCGCCCAGTCCGGCGTTTCCTCGAAGGAGGCGAGACAGCCCTCCCCACGTGCGATCTCGACGCCGGCGAGGTTGTCCGAGGTCTTGCCGTAGACGCGCGATCCCTTGCCGGAAGCGTCGGTCGAGACCATGCCGCCGACGGTGCAGCGCGTCGAGGTCGAGGTCTCCGGCGCGAAGAACAGGCCATGCGGCCGCAGCCGGTCGTTGAGGTCGTCGAGCACGATGCCCGGCTCCACCTCCGCCCACCGCTCCGCGAGATCGACGGCGATCAGCCGGTTCATGTGCCGCCGGAAATCGATCACGACGCCGCTGTTGAGGCTCTGGCCATTGGTGCCGGTTCCGCCGCCGCGCGCGGTGAGCGCGATGCCATCGAAGGCCGGGTCCTCCAGCACGCGCATAAGACACACGACGTCCTCGGCATGACGCGGGGCGACGATCAGGTCCGGCACGATCCGGTAGACCGAATTGTCGGTGGACATGGCGGCACGCAGCGCGCTGTCCGTCTCGATCTCGCCGCTGAAACCGCCCGCACGCAGGGCAGCCGAAAGATCGCCGATACGGTTCTTCGCCGGAAATTGCACTGGGGTTCCTTTCAAAAGCTCGCATCCCCTTGAACCATGGAAGCCATGTTCGTAGAATTAGAAAATCATGAAGATAAATTCTGATAATTCGAACATAAATCTTCGACATCTGAGAGCCATCCACGCCATCTGGCAGGAAGGCTCCTTCGTGCGCGCGGCCGAAACGCTCGGCGTCGTGCCCTCTGCCCTGACGGAAGCCGTGCGGCAACTGGAGGAGAATGCCGGGCATGCGCTCTTCGACCGGCGCCTGCGTCCGCCGCAGCCGACGGCGCTCGGCCTGCAGTTCCTGGAGGAGACCCGCCCGCTGGTGGAGGGACTGGACCGGGCGATGCAGCGCCTTCGCGGCGGGGCGCGGCTGGCACATGGCTCGCTCGCCATCGGCGCATCGCCCTCGGCGATCTCGGGTCGCGTCGC
Organism: Shinella zoogloeoides; assembly: GCF_022682305.1. Taxonomy (NCBI): domain Bacteria; kingdom Pseudomonadati; phylum Pseudomonadota; class Alphaproteobacteria; order Hyphomicrobiales; family Rhizobiaceae; genus Shinella; species Shinella zoogloeoides. The sequence continues at coordinate 367,297 of NZ_CP093529.1, read as the reverse complement.
CCCTGCCCTCGCGGCGTTCCGCAAGGCGCATCCGGCCGTGACCGTCACGCTTTACGACGATATCGCCGAGCGGCTGGCCACCCTCGTTTCCGATGGCGTGCTCGACCTTGCGATTGCCGGAAGGGCGGGCACCTCGCCGGACCTCGCCCAGGTCGAGATCGGCCGCGACCCGTTCGGTCTCGCCTGCCGGGCAGACCATCCGCTGGCGCTTCGAGGGGGAGCCGTCCACCTTGCGGATATCGACCCGCAGGACCTCATCCAGCTCGACGGCGACACCGGGACCCAGCGCCTGCTCGCCGGCCATGCCGGCCTGCCGGAAGTCTTCCTCGCCGGCAATCTCAGCGCCCGCTCCACCGTCGCCCAGCTTGCCCTGGTGCGCGCCGGCGTCGGCGTCGCCCTGCTGCCGCGCGAAGCCGTTCTGCTCTTTGCCGATCCGGCGCTCGCCTTCGTCGATGTGGCCGACCTCGACCTCACCCGCACGCTCTACTTGCTCCAACCAGCCCGGCGGCCTGCGTCACCGGCAGCGGAACGCTTTCTCACCTTGCTTCAGGAATAGACGACGACGCTCACGATGGCCGCCGGGCGGGAACCGGCACATCTACGGCCTTGTCGTCCGCCCAGGTGCTGATCGCATGGACACCGCCCGGCAATTGATCCTGCAGATAGGTCTCGTGACCCGGCAGGCCCATCGGGTAGAGCGCGTCGCGGCTGGCCTCGTATTCCGCGCTCTTGTCAGTGCAGAGACGGATGCGCATGTCCTCGGGCGCGACATCGCGCCGGTTCGCGACGTTTTCGACGCTGCCGCCGCCGGCCGGTAGCTTGCCGGCGAAAGCCTGCGTCAGGAACTGCGCGGAACGCTCGTTGCGCTCCCGCTCCGTCGTCGCGCCCAGCACGACAACCATCACGCGTCGCTCATTGCGCTCGGCAAGGCCCACGAAGTTTCGCCCGGACGCACAGAGGAAGCCGGTCTTCATGCCGACCGTGCCGCTGAAGCGGGTCAGGAGCAGGTTGTTGGACTTGATCTCCTTGCCGTCGATCGTCACCGCCGAGGCCTGGAAGAAGCGGCGATATTCGGGGAACGCCCGGTCCACCTCCATGCCGAGCAGCGCCAGGTCACGCGCGGTCGTGTAGTTCTGCTTGTCGAACAGGCCGTTCGGATTGGTGAAGCGGGTGCCGTTCAGGCCGAGGCGGGCGGCGGCATCGTTCATGCGCTGCACGAAGGCCTTCTCATCGGGCGCGACGGCCTCCGCTAGCGCCACGGCGACGTCGTTTGCCGAGGCGGTGAGCATGGCGAACAGCGCGTCCTCCAACGTCATCACCCGCCCGAAGGTCAGGCCGGATTCCAGAAAGGCCTGCTTCGTCGCGTTGCGCGTCATGGTGACGGGCGTCTTCAGGGTGACATCGCCGGCGCGCAGCGCCTCGAACACGATGAAGGCCGACATGAGCTTGGTCGTGGAGGCCGGATACCAGGGCACGCCGGCATCTTCCTGGTAGAGCACCTGATGGCTGTCGGCGTCCACCACCAGCACGGGGGTCGCCTGCGCGGCCGTCGCATAGGCGAAAAGGGATGCGATGAACGCCAGTTTCTTCCATGGCCGTCCGGCCATCGTGTCTTTGGTCATGTGCCATTCTCCGGAGGAAGACGTCCTAATGGCACGATGTACCCGGCAAATTCAAGCATCCGCCCCCGCGCCAAACGGCGCAGGCGGCCACAAGGGCCGCCTGCCAGTCCGGTCTCTTCCGTCTCCCGCCGCAAGAACGGCAGGCTCTCAGACAGGGAGAACCCTTTTATCTCAAAGGGTTGCGCCGACTTCGCGCAGTTCCTTCAGAACCGGCGCCTTGGGCAGCCAGATCGCATCATAGGCGCTGATGATTTCCGCGGTGTTCTCGAGGTTCACATCGACGATCTTGATGCCGGTGTCCTTGAAGTTCTGCAGGAGCGTCGCTTCCTTGGCGACGGTCGCATCGATCTGCTTGTCGAGTTCTTCGCGCGTCAGGCGGGCGATCAGCTCGCGATCAGCCTCCGGGACACCCTTCCAGACGCGGCCGGAAGCAAGCGCCACGCAGGGCATGAAGATGGCGTTCATGCGCAGCATGGTCTTGGCAACCTTGTCGTAGCGCTGGTTCCAGGACAGGTCGAGGTCGGCTTCCAGGCCGTCCACCTGGCCGTTGGACATGGCGTCGAACACCTGCGGCGTCGGGATCGGCGTCGGCGCGGCGCCGAGGAGTTGATAGAAATCGCGGTAGGCCGGCGTCGTATTGATGCGCAGCTTCATGCCCTGGATGTCCTCGATGCCGCCGGTCTCCTTGCCGGTGAAGACGACGCGCAACGTGGTGATGCCGTAACCAAGGCCAATGGTGCCCGTCTGGGCCGGCAGGACATCAAGCAGCTTCATCGCGACCGGATGGCGAACGAGCGCTGCGACCTTCTCCGTGCTCTTGACGAGCCAGGGCGCATTGATGGCGGCGATCTGCGGAATACGCGAGCCGAGTTCGGCGGTCATGATCCAGCCGAGATCGAGTGCGCCGGACTGCATCTGCTGCAGCATCGCGCCTTCGTTGCCGAGCTGGTTCGACGGGAAGACTTGGATCGAGAGGCGGCCGCCGGTCTCCTCGGCGAGACGCTTACCGACGGCTTCGGCCGCAAGGTTCCACGGGTGGCCCGGAGGCGTGGTGATACCGAGGCGATAGACCTTGGCCTCCTGTGCGCGCAGGATCGACGGCGCGGATACGGCCATCGCCGCGCCGAGCGATACGCTTTTCATCAGGGTACGACGGGTAATGTTCATGGCAGGTTCCCTCTGTTGTGAGTTGGTGATCAGGCGAAGTAGGTCGACAGCGCCGGGAAGATCGACAGCAGCACCAGGATGATGCAGCAGATGACGAAGAACGGCAGCGTGACGATGAACATCTTGCCGGGCTTGGCTCCAGTCACCGCGGCGGCGATGAAGAAGTTCAGGCCGACCGGCGGAGAGAGGAAGCCGAGCACGAGGTTGATCACCGCGACGACGCCGAAATGCACGGGATCGATACCGTAGACGTCGGTGGCGATCGGCAGCAGGATCGGGACTGTCATGATAAGGCCGGGCGCGCCATCGATCACCGTGCCGATGACGAGCAGGATCACGTTGACCAGCAGCATGAAGGTGATCGGGTCCTTGGCGATGGTCTGGATCCATTCCGCCACGCGCTGTGGCACCATGCCGTAGACGAGAACCCACGAGAACACGGCCGCCGCGGCGATCAGGAACAGGATGCCCGCCGACAGGACGCCGGCCTTGACGAACATGGCCGGAAGCTGCTTCAGGCTGAGGTCGCCGGTCACATAGCGTCCAACGAGGACGGCGGCGACGACGCCCATGGCGGCAGCCTCGGTCGGGTTGGCAAGCCCGGTCACGATGGACCCGACGATGATCAGCGGGATGATGAGGGTCGGCAGGGCCTTCAGCGTGATCGTCACGCGCTCGCGCATCGGCAGGCTCGCGCCGCGCGGATAGTTGTAGACATAGCCCATCAGCGCGATCACCACGCAGAAGGCGACGGTGAGGATGATACCCGGGATGATGCCCGCGGCCAGCATGGTGCCGACGGGCACCTGCGCGATGACGCTGTAGACGACGAACATGATGGAGGGCGGAATGATCGGCCCGAGCATGCCCGCATAGGCGGTGAGGCCGGCGGCGAAGGTCTTGTCGTAGCCCTTCTTCACCATTTCCGGCACGATCATCTGCGACATCAGTGCGACCTGCGCCGCGGCCGAGCCGAGGATCGACGCCACGAACATGTTGGCAAGCAGGTTTACATAGGCAAGGCCGCCCTTGAGCGCGCCGACGAAGGCCATCGCCATGTCGATGATGCGCCGCGTGATGCCGCCGCCGTTCATGATCTCGCCGATGAGGATGAAGAGCGGAATGGCGATCAGGCCATAGCTATCCAGTCCCATGAACATCTGGGTGGGATAGGAGGCGAAGAGGACCGTATTGTCGCTCTGCCAGATATAGGCCGCGGCCGTCAGGCAGAGCACGATGGAGATCGGCAGGCCCACGAGCATGAGGACGACGAATGCGCCGAAGGTGAACATCAGGCGGCTCCTTCCGCGCTCGTCAGCGATACCTGCTCGCGCTTGCGCGCAAGGCCGAGGTCTTCAAGTAGGTTGGCGGCGTTGTGGACGATCAGCGTCAGCGCGAAGATCGGCAGGATGAGATTGACGATCCAGGTCGGCCATTCCAGCGTCTGCGTCCGTTCCGTGTAGAGGAAATTGAACGTCTCGGCGGCATAGGCCTGGGCATCGAAGCCATGCGAGGCAATGCCCACCGGATCCAGCCAAAGCCAGCATACAACCGCAAACCCCACCGCGAAGAGCAGCGAGACGGCCGTGGCAAGCGCGCGCAGCCGTGCGACCCATTTTGTCGAAAGCTGGTCCGCCAGGAGGGTGACCGCAAAATCGATACGCAGCCGCGTCATGACCGACGCGCCGATGAAGCCGAGCCAGATCATCGCGAAGATCGAGGCTTCGTCGATCCAGTAGATCGGCACCCGGGCGAAGCGCGTCACGACATTCACCAGGATCAGCACGAGCAGCACCGTCATGAAAAACCCGGCAAGGGCTTTCTCACCGCGCAGGATAACCTGGGATAGCTGCGTGACCCCGTCCGCCCATGTGGAGCGATCCGTCGGCGCATTTTCTGTCGACATATTGCATCCCTCTAAAATTCTTTTTGTATTTAAAATGTATACAGAGATATCGACTGTCAACCGTTTTCCGTGCAAATGTCAAGAATCCCGGCAGACCTTCCCCGCCCGCGTACAGCGCTCCTGCCGGCCGCAGTCCTTAATCGGCCGTAAGCAATTTTAAATGTATATTAATGCAACTTTAATGATCCGCCGCCGCTTCCCGACATTTCCCTTGGCGTTTCAACTCTTTGCCCGCAGGTTTTCATCTACCGGATCGTGACGGTCGCCGTTCGGGCAGGCTGCGAACTCCTGGGCAGGTAGGGAATGATCGCATTCATCATGCGGCTGAAGAGCCGCGCGCATTTTACGATCGGGCCGCAGCCCGGTCTTCGCGACGCGACCTTCCTCGGCACCAATGCGCGCCGCCGCAAGCAGGCGCGTCAGCGCCTCGCCATCCTCATCGGCCTCTTTCTTGCAGCCTATCTTGCGCTCGGCGCGCGCCTTCTCCAGTACGGCCTCAACGAGCCGCTGCAATCGGCCGCCATCGATGCGGGCGCGCATGCCGTCGCCTCCCGCCCCGACCTCACGGACCGCAACGGCCTGCTGCTAGCGACCGACCTCAACACGGTCTCGCTCTATGCCGAACCGCGCCGCATCATCGACGCCGACGAGGTGGTGGAGAAGCTGGCGCTGGTCGTGCCCAACCTCGACTGGCGCGAAACGCATCGCAAGCTGCACTCGAACAGCGCCTTCCAATGGCTACGCCGCCAGCTCACGCCCAAGCAGCAGGCCGAAATCCTGGCGCTCGGCTTGCCGGGCATCGGCTTCCGGCCGGAAAAGCGGCGCTTCTATCCGGGTGGCGTCACCGCCGCCCATATCGTCGGTCATGTCAACGTGGACAACCAGGGCCTCGCCGGCATGGAACGGTATCTCGACCAGCAGGGCCTCGCGGACCTGCGCGCCGCCGGCCTCACCAACGACACACGGCTCGAACCCGTGAAACTCTCCATCGACCTGCGCGTCCAGAACATCGTGCGCGAGGTCGCCGCCAAGGCCATGGTCGACTACGAGGCGGAAGCGGCCGGCGCGGTGATCCTCGACGCGCAAACCGGCGAAGTGCTCGCGATGGCCTCGGTTCCCGACTACGACCCGAACGAACCCTCGCGGCGGCTCACCGACGGCAGTATCGACAAGGAGTATGAGAAGGGCTGGTTCAACCGCATCAGCAACGCGACCTTCGAGATGGGGTCGACCTTCAAGAGCTTCACGCTCGCCATGGGGCTGGACGAAGGCAAGATCGCGCTGAACTCCGTCGTCGACGCCTCCCGCCCGATCCGGATGGGCGGCTTCACCATCCGCGACTTCAAGGGCAAGAACCGTCCTCTCTCCATTCCGGAAGTCTTCCAGTATTCCTCCAACATCGGCACAGCCGCCGTAGCCGACATGGTCGGCATCGAGAATCACCAGCAGTTCTTCACCCGGCTTGGCCTGCTCTCGAAGCTGGAGACGGAGATGCCGGGCGTCGCGACGCCCACCCAGCCGCGAAACTGGAAGAAGATCAATTCCGTCACGATCTCCTTCGGCCACGGCGTTTCGACCACCCCCCTGCAGACTGCCGCCGCAGCGGCGGCGCTGATGAATGGTGGCCACCTCATCCCGCCGACCTTCCTGCCGCGCTCCCGGGATGTCGCACAGTCGCTCGCCACGCGCGTCCTCAAGGACACGACCAGCGCCGACATGCGCACTCTCTACGACCGGAACGGCCAGATCGGCTCGGGCAGGCATGCGCAGGTCGAGGGCTTCCTTGTGGGTGGCAAGACCGGCACGGCCGAGAAAGTCATCAACGGCCGCTATTCCAAGACCAGCAACTTCAACTCCTTCCTTGCCGCCTTCCCCATGGACAAGCCGCGCTACATCGTCCTGTCCATCATCGATGCTCCACGTACCGGCGAGAATGGCGCGCGCACCGCCGCCTCCAACGCCGCACCGATGGTCAAAGCGATCATCCGCCGTACCGCGCCCCTCCTCGGCGTCCAGCCCCGCTTTGCGGACGCCTCGTCGGATCTGCGGCTGATCGACTATTAAGCGCGCATCGCGCAAACATTGTTATGCAAATGTATAACAATCTGCTTGTTCCCGGATACAATCCCGATATCCTGCCGCCATAAACAGAGCAGCACCGGCCCTTTCAGGATGGCAAGACATGGTTCGTGATCCCCGCTTCGACATTCTCTTCGAACCCGTCAGGATCGGGCCGGTCACGGCGCGCAACCGCTTCTACCAGGTGCCGCACTGTTCCGGCATGGGCTACCGCTATCCCAATGCGGAAGCCCGGCTGCGCGGCATGAAGGCGGAAGGCGGCTGGGGCGTCGTCTCCACCCAGGAGGCGGAAATCCATCCCACCTCGGACCTGACCCCGGCCAATGAGGCGCGGCTTTGGGACGACGGCGACCTGCCGGCCCTTTCGGCCGTCACCGAGAGCATCCATGCCCACGGCAGCCTCGCCGCCATCCAGCTCGTGCACAACGGCCTGCATGTCGCCAACCGCTTCAGCCGGATGATCCCCCTCGCCCCCTCCCATGTCATCAGCGACTGTCTCGATCCCGTCCAGGCCCGCGCCATGGACAAGACCGACATTGCCGACATGCGCCGCTGGTATCGCAACGCCGCGCTACGCGCGAAAAAGGCGGGTTTCGACATCATCTATCTCTATGCCGGGCACGACATGAGCGTGCTGCAGCACTTCCTGTCCCGTCGCCACAACGACCGCACCGACGAATACGGCGGTTCCTTCGAGAACCGGCTGCGGCTCTTCCGCGAGATCATCGACGATACGCGCGAGGCCGTCGGCGATAGCTGCGCCCTCGCCATCCGCCTCGCCGTCGACGAACTCCTCGGCCCCTCGGGCATCACCTGCGAGGGCGAGGGCAAGGATATCGTGACGGCGCTCGCCGAGTTGCCCGATCTCTGGGACGTCAATCTTTCCGGCTGGTCGAACGACAGCCAGACAGCCCGCTTCTCCGAGGAGGGTTTCCAGGAACCCTACATCCGCTTCGTCAAGTCCGTCACGACGAAACCCGTGGTGGGCGTCGGGCGCTATACCTCGCCGGACAGCATGGTGCGGGCGATCCGCCAGGGCATCCTCGACTTCATCGGCGCCGCACGTCCCTCCATCGCCGATCCCTACCTGCCGCGAAAGATCGAGGAAGGCCGCATCGACGATATCCGCGAATGCATCGGCTGCAACATCTGCACTTCCGGCGACAACACAAACGTGCCGATGCGCTGCACGCAGAACCCGACCATCGGCGAGGAGTGGCGCAAGGGCTGGCACCCGGAAATCATCGCGACCGCCGAAGCCCCCGAACCCGCCCTCGTCATCGGCGGCGGCCCGGCCGGGCTGGAGGCGGCGCGGGCGCTCGCCCAGCGTGGCGTCGATGTCGTCCTGGCTGAAGGCGGCGGGGAATGGGGTGGCCGCGTCGCGCGCGAATGCCGCCTGCCCGGCCTTGCCACCTGGGGCCGCGTGCGCGACTGGCGCGTCGGCCAGTTGAATGTGCGCCCCAATGCCGAGCTTTACCTGCACAGCCCGCTGTCCGCCGACGACGTGCTGCAATACGGCATACCCCATGTCGCGATCGCGACCGGCGCGCGCTGGCGTACCGATGGCGCGGGCCGCACCCACCGCCGGCCCCTCGCCTTCCTCCCGGAGGGAGCGGTCGTCTCGCCCGACGCCATCCTCTCCGCCGGCGCAGCCGCCGTTCCCGGCGACGGGCCTGTCGTGGTCTTCGACGACGACGGCTACTACATGGGCAGCGTCCTGGCGGAACTGCTCGCCCGGGCCGGCCGCGCGGTGACCTTCGTGACGCCGGAATCCCAGGTCTCCCCCTGGAGCCAGCACACACTGGAACAGGGCCGCGTGCAGAAGCGCCTCATCGAGGTCGGCGTCGGGATCGTCACGGCGAAGGCGCTGGCCGGTCGCACGAAGGACCGGCTGGACCTCGCCTGCATCTACAGTGACCGGATCGAGACCATCGACTGCGCCACGCTCGTGCCGGTCACCGCGCGCCTGCCGGACGAAACCCTCTGGCTGGACCTGAAGGCGCGCGAGGCGGAGTGGGCCGACGCCGGCATCCGCACGGTGACCCGCCTCGGCGACTGTCTCGCCCCCGGCATCATCGCCGCCGCCGTCTATTCCGGCCACCAATATGCCCGCACCTACGGGGAACCGGCCGACCGCGACCGCGCACCCTTCCGGCGCGAGGATATCGCCCGGCTCTACTGAGCAAGCCCATCAACGCAAACAGCGCCGCGGCATGAACCGCGGCGCTATGCATTCAGGCGTTCAGCCGCGAGCGCTCAGGCGAGTGCCGGCAGCAGCTGGTCGATGCTCTTCTTGGCGTCGCCGTAGAACATACGGGTATTGTCCTTGTAGAACAGCGGGTTCTCGATGCCGGAATAGCCGGTGCCCTGCCCGCGCTTGGACACGAACACCTGCTTGGCCTTCCACACTTCGAGCACCGGCATGCCGGCGATCGGCGAGTTCGGGTCTTCCTGCGCGGCCGGATTGACGATGTCGTTCGAGCCGATGACGATCACGACGTCCGTGTTCGGGAAGTCGTCGTTGATCTCGTCCATTTCCAGAACGATGTCGTAGGGCACCTTGGCTTCGGCAAGCAGCACGTTCATGTGGCCCGGCAGGCGGCCGGCGACGGGGTGGATGGCGAAGCGCACGGTCTTGCCGGCCGCACGCAGCTTGCGCGTCAGCTCGGAGACCGACTGCTGGGCCTGCGCCACCGCCATGCCGTAGCCCGGCACGATGACGATCGAGTCGGCATCGTTGAGCGCGGTGACCACGCCCTCCGCGTCGATGGCGATCTGCTCACCGGTGATCTCCATCTGCGGGCCAGTCGTCGCGCCGAAGCCGCCGAGGATGACCGAGATGAAGGAGCGGTTCATCGCCTTGCACATGATGTAGGAGAGGATCGCGCCCGAGGAGCCGACCAGCGCGCCAGTAACGATCAAAAGGTCGTTGCCCAGCGTGAAGCCGATAGCCGCCGCAGCCCAGCCAGAATAGCTGTTCAGCATCGACACGACGACCGGCATATCCGCGCCGCCGATACCCATGATCAGGTGATAGCCGATGAAGAAGGCGGCGAGCGTCATGAGCACGAGCGTCCATGCACCGGCGCCATTGACATAAAGGACCAGCAGGAGAAGCGAGAGCAGCGCCGCGCCGGCATTGAGCAGGTGCCCGCCGGGCAGCTTCTTCGCCTTGCCGTCCACCTTGCCGGCCAGCTTGCCGAAGGCGATGATCGAACCGGTGAAGGTGACCGCGCCGATGAAGACGCCGAGGAACACCTCGACCTTCATGATCGTGAGTTCGACCGGTTCCTTGTGGGCGAGGATCGCGGCAAAGCCGGTCAGTGCGGAGCGGGCGGCCTCGTCGAGGCCGGCGACGTTCGCCGCCTCGATATGGGCGTTGAAGCCGATGAAGACGGCGGCGAGGCCGACGAAGGAGTGCAGCGCCGCGACGAGCTGCGGCATCTCGGTCATCTGCACGCGCGAGGCGACATAATGGCCGAGAACCGCACCGCCGGCGATCATCAGCACGATGACGAACCAGTTGCCGACACCCGGCCCGAAGACCGTGGCGACGACCGCAAGGCCCATGCCGACGATGCCGTACCAGACAGCGCGCTTGGCGCTTTCCTGGCCGGAAAGGCCGCCGAGCGAGAGGATGAAGAGGACTGCCGCCGCGATATAGGCGGCCGAAACGATACCGATGGTCATGTCAGCTTCCCCCGATCACGACTTCTGGAACATGGCGAGCATGCGCCGGGTGACGAGGAAACCGCCGACGATGTTGATCGTGGCGATCAGGACGGAAAGCGCCGAAAGCACCACCACCAGCCAGTTGCCGGAACCGATCTGCAACAGTGCGCCGAGGATGACGATCCCCGAAACGGCATTGGTGACGGCCATCAGCGGCGTGTGCAGCGAGTGCGAGACGTTCCAGATGACCTGGAAACCGACGAAGCAGGCGAGCACGAAGACGATGAAGTGGCTCATGAAGGCCGAGGGCGCATAGGCCCCGACGATCAGCAGCAACGCCGTGCCGATGGCAAGCAGCGCAAGCTGGCTCTTCGTCTCGGCCTTGAAGGCCGCGGCTTCCGCCGCGCGCTTTTCCTCCGGCGTCGGTTCCTTGACCTTCTCCTTGGGCTTCTGCGCGGCGATGGCCGCGATCTTCGGCGGCGGCGGGGGGTAGGTGATGTCGCCCTCGAAGGCGACGGTCGCCCCGCGGATCACGTCGTCCTCCATGTTGTGGACGACCTTGCCGTCCTTGCCGGGCGTCAGGTCCGTCATCATGTGACGGATATTCGTGGAATAGAGCGCCGAGGACTGCGCCGCCATGCGGCTCGGGAAGTCCGTATAGCCGATGACGGTGACGCCGTTGTCCGACACGATCTTCTGGTCGGCGACGGTGAGGTCGCAGTTGCCGCCGCGCTCGGCCGCAAGGTCGACGACGACGGAGCCGGGCTTCATCGCCGCGACCATGTCGGCCAGCCACAGTTTTGGCGCGTCGCGGCCGGGGATCAGTGCCGTGGTGATGACGATGTCCACCTGCGGGGCAAGCTCGCGGAACTTGGCGAGCTGCTTTTCACGGAACTCCGGCGAAGACGGGGCAGCATAGCCGCCGGTCGCCGCGCCGTCCTGCACGCCGCCATCAAAGTCGAGATAGACGAATTCCGCACCCATCGATTCGATCTGCTCGGCCACTTCCGGCCGCACGTCGAAGGCATAGGTCTGCGCGCCGAGCGAGACGGCGACGCCGATGGCCGCAAGGCCCGCGACACCCGCGCCGATCACCAGCACCTTGGCCGGCGGCACCTTGCCGGCGGCGGTGATCTGGCCGGTGAAGAAGCGGCCGAAATTGTTGCCCGCCTCGATCACCGCGCGGTAGCCGGCGATATTGGCCATCGACGACAGCGCGTCCATCTTCTGCGCTCGGCTGATGCGTGGCACCATGTCCATGGCGATGACGTTGGCGCCCTTGGCGCGGGCCGCCTCCAGCAATTCGCCGTTCTGGCCGGGATAGAAGAACGAGATCAGCGTCTTGCCCGGCGAGAGGAGATCGATCTCACCCGTCGTCGGCGGGCGCACCTTGACGACGACGTCCGACGCCGCAGCCAGCGAAGCCGCATCCTCGACCACCGTCACGCCGGCCGCGCGATAGGCGTCATCCGATATGCCAGCCGCAAGCCCCGCGCCGGCCTCGACAACGCAGCCGTAGCCAAGCTTTGCAAGCTGGCCCGCGCTTTCCGGCGTCATCGCGACACGCGCTTCCCCAGTCGCTCTCTCCCTGAGAGCTCCAATCTTCGCATTCATTCCAGATATGCCCCCACTTCCATCCGCGCCGCGGCATCGCGCAACGCCTCAACACAAACCGAACACCGCAAGACGGCGCTCCTCCACTTTCCTGCCTAGTGCATAGCCGCGCGCATTGCTACCCGTCTTCGACGCCGGAAGCGACAATTCCTGCATCGCCGGCGACACCCCGGCAATCGGGATTTCCATGAAACTGTTTCAACGCCGCACCGGCACCATCCCGCACCTTGCGCAGCGAGAGGAAGAGCGGCCGTCATATATCCTGCCGTAACGGGAGCCGCCGACGCAGGAATGCGAAGCCGAGCACGAGAACGAACGGCGAGAGCGCAGCGATCAGGCTCGGGCGATGCTCCACGAGCTTTTCCCAATGGGGCGTGATGAAATCGCCGGTATAGAAGGGGTCCGCCGAATATTCGCACTGGATGAGCGCACTGCCGCGCCGCACCATCTCGGCGTCGACGGCGGAGACCATATCATTCGCCTCGGCACGCACGCTCGGCATGTCCCGCATATGCAGCAGCAGCATCCGGGCGGCAGAGAGATAGGCGTGCGAGCATTCGTTGAACGGGCTTGCCTCGTCCTCGATCGCACGCGGGGCAAAGCCCCAGAGACAATAATAGTTCTGGATACGGGCGTGGTTGCGCAGCTTGCGGAAGACCGGATCGGATTCCTTCGCACGGTCGGCGAGGCTGAGGATCGCGGTGTAGTGATCGTCCAGCACCAGCAACGCGCCGTGCGACATGCTGGGAATGGCAAGTCCCGTGGCGTTGGCGGAGGCGGCCCGGCGGCCATGAGCTTCGGCCTGCCCGGCCATCAGCGCGAGGCCGAAGAGGAGAAAGAGCAAGCGCAACGCGGTTCTCCTGCGGAAAAGGGAATGCCGCGTGGCCGCGGCATTCCGGAGCGTCGCGTCAGACGCCGGCGCGCGCCGTGCGGTAATTGCCCGACCGCACGAGGCTCTTTTCGGCAAGGTAGCCGAAGACCAGCGAGAGAACCGTCCACAGCGTCAACTGCAGACCGACCGTCGCCAGACGGAAATCGTAGAGCGCCGTTGCCGGGAAGTTTTCCGGCACCTCGTTGATCGCGGGAAGCAGGCGGAAGACGATCGCCAGGAACACCACGTAGGCGATGCCGGCGAAGATGACGCCGTTCCAGCGACCGAGCTGCTCGGCCAGACGCCGGGCGAAGGCGACCGCAAGGGCCAGGGCGAAGATCGAGGCGGCCAGCACCACGAAGAACAGGCCTGTCCGCGCGCCGATCGTCTCGGGATCGCCCACGGCCGGCGGGTTCGGCGGATATTTCAGGTCCGGGACCACGACGAGCGCCACGAAGGCGGCAGCGCCGAGCACGAGGGCCAGCGCACGCGGGCTGAGGCTGCCGACACGGCCATAGAGACCGGCGAAGACGAGCGAGAAGATGCCGCCCATGGCAACGCCGTAGGCGAGAACGCCGGTCAGGAGACCGATGCCGGCCTGCGTCTCGCGGCTAACGGCCTCCGGCTCCTCGATGGCGCCCGCGGCCGGCGCTTCCGCCGCCGCCATCAGTTCTTCGAAGGCGATGGCCCGCTCCACCTGGGGTTCACCATAGACACGGGCGAAGCCGAACGCGACAAGCCCTGCGATGAGGCCCGCAATAAGGCCCCGCAGCAAAAGATGACCAGACATGTCCGTCCCCTCAGTGGCAGGGAAAACCGAGTAGATGGCGGCCGTCGTGCACGAATTCGTGGACTTCCAGGCCGGACAGAAGCCGGGCGGCGCCCTCTTCCGTGCTGACGAAGTAAAGCGCCAGCAGCATCAGCAGACCGCCGAAAAGTGCCCAGGGAAAGAGCTGGGCGGCCGGAATCGGCGTGACGGCGACGCCGTGATTCAAAGTGATGTCAGACATGGTTTCCTCTTAGAATGCGCGTTCGTTACGAGTCTGTGTAATGGCACCCGAGGTCTGGCTTTCGCAAAGCGCGAATACAGTGGCGCGACCGCTCCAGAGTTTCACTGGATTCCCAAGGTGACATCGATATCTATCAGCCGTGTTTCCGGCCTGTCAACGCAAGCGCGACGGCTGCTTGCGCTTTTACGGCATGCAAGGGGAGAGCCGGGGAACGATGGCACCCCGGCTCCGTCTTCAGAAGTCCCAATCGTCGTCTTCGGTGGCGACGGCTTTACCGATGACGTATGAGGAACCGGAACCGGAGAAGAAGTCGTGGTTCTCGTCGGCATTGGGCGAGAGGGCCGACAGGATGGCGGGGTTGACCTTGCAGGCCTCGGGCGGGAACAGCGCCTCGTAGCCGAGGTTCATCAGCGCCTTATTGGCGTTGTAATGCAGGAACTTCTTGACGTCCTCGGTGAGGCCGACGGCGTCGTAGAGGTCCTCGGTATACTTCGCCTCGTTGTCGTAGAGTTCCAGCAGGAGATCGAAGGCGAAGTCCTTGATCTCCTGGCGGCGCTCTTCCGACAGGCGCTCGAGGCCCCGCTGGAACTTGTAGCCGATATAGTAGCCGTGCACCGCCTCGTCGCGGATGATCAGGCGGATGAGGTCGGCCGTGTTCGTCAGCTTCGCCCGGCTCGACCAGTACATCGGAAGATAGAAGCCGGAATAGAACAGGAAGCTTTCCAGGAAGACCGAGGCCACCTTCTTCTTCAAGGGGTCGCCCGAGGCGTACTGCTCCATGATCAGCGTCGACTTCCTCTGCAGGAACTCGTTCTCCTCAGACCAGCGATAGGCGTCGTCCACGTCCGGCGTCAGGCACAGCGTCGAGAAGATCGACGAATAGGACCGCGCATGCACCGCCTCCATGAAGGAGACGTTCGACAGAACCGCCTCCTCGTGCGGCGTCACGCTGTCCTCCATCAGCTTCACCGAGCCGACGCCGTTCTGGATCGTGTCGAGCAGCGTCAGGCCGGTGAACACCCGGATCGTCAGCTGCTGCTCCTGCGGCTTCAGCGTCGCCCAGGACGGGATGTCGTTCGACAGCGGCACCTTCTCCGGCAGCCAGAAGTTCCCCGTCAGGCGGTTCCACACTTCGAGGTCCTTGTCGTCCTCGATGCGGTTCCAGTTGATCGCGCGGATCGCGCTCGCGGCCTTGGCCGCCTTCGTCTTCACGTGGCTGTTCATGTTCGTCACCAGAAGGTCAGGTCAAAGCGCGCAGGAGACACAGCCCTGCACTTCCGTGCCGGACAGCGCCATCTGGCGAAGGCGGATGTAGTAGATCGTCTTGATGCCCTTCTTCCAGGCATAGATCTGCGCCCGGTTGATGTCGCGCGTCGTCGCCGTGTCGCGGAAGAACAGCGTCAGCGAAAGACCCTGGTCGACATGCTGCGTGGCCGCCGCATAGGTGTCGATGATCTTCTCCGGGCCGATCTCGTAGGCGTCCTGGTAGTAATCCAGGTTGTCGTTCGTCATGAAGGCGGCCGGATAGTAGACGCGGCCGATCTTGCCTTCCTTGCGGATCTCGATCTTCGAGACGATCGGATGGATCGAGGAGGTCGAGTGGTTGATGTAGGAGATCGAGCCCGTCGGCGGAACCGCCTGGAGGTTCTGGTTGTAGAGACCGCCCTTCATCACCTCGGCCTTCAGCGCCAGCCAGTCCTCCTGCGTCGGAATATGGATGCCGGCCTCCTCGAAGAGACCCTTCACCTTCTCCGTCGCCGGCAGCCATTCGGCCTCGGTGTACTTGTCGAAATATTCGCCCGAGGCATACTTCGAGTTCTCGAAGCCCTTGAAGGTCTCGCCCTTCTCCACCGCGATCCGGTTCGACGCGCGGATGGCGTGGTAGGTCACCGTGTAGAAGTAGATATTGGTGAAGTCGACGCCTTCTTCGGACCCATAGAAGATCCGCTCGCGGGCGAGATAGCCGTGCAGGTTCATCTGGCCGAGGCCGATGGCGTGGCTGTCGTCGTTGCCCTTCTCGATCGACGGCACCGAGGAGATGTGGCTCATCTCGGAGACCGCCGTCAGCGCGCGGATGGAGGTCGCGATCGTCTGGCCGAAGTCGGGGCTGTCCATGGCGGCCGCGATGTTCAGCGAGCCGAGATTGCACGAGATGTCCTTGCCCATCTTCGAATAGGACAGGTCCTCGTTGAACTCGCTCGCCTCGCTGACCTGCAGGATCTCCGAGCACAGGTTGCTCATGGTGATGCGCCCGGCAATCGGGTTCGCCCGGTTCACCGTGTCCTCGAACATGATGTAGGGATAGCCCGACTCGAACTGGATCTCGGCGATCACCTGGAAGAAGTCGCGCGCCTTGATCTTCTTCTTCTTGATCCGGCCGTCCTCGACCATCTCGCGGTACTTCTCCGTCACCGAGATCTCGGTGAACGGCACGCCGTAGACCCGCTCCACGTCATGCGGCGAGAACAGGTACATGTCCTCGTTGTTCTTCGCCAGCTCGAAGGTGATGTCGGGGATGACGACGCCGAGCGACAGCGTCTTGATGCGGATCTTCTCGTCGGCATTCTCGCGCTTGGTGTCGAGGAAGCGCATGATGTCGGGATGGTGCGCGTTGAGATAGACCGCGCCCGCGCCCTGCCGCGCGCCGAGCTGGTTGGCGTAGGAGAACGAATCCTCCAAAAGCTTCATGACGGGAATGACGCCCGACGACTGGTTCTCGATCTGCTTGATCGGCGCGCCCATCTCGCGCAGGTTCGTCAGCGACAGCGCCACGCCCCCGCCGCGCTTGGAAAGCTGCAGCGCCGAGTTGATCGACCGGCCGATGCTCTCCATGTTGTCCTCGACCCGCAGCAGGAAGCACGAGACCAACTCGCCGCGCTGCTTCTTGCCCGCATTGAGGAAGGTCGGCGTCGCCGGCTGGAAGCGGCCCGAGATGATCTCGTCCATCAGCTCGCGCGCCAGCTGCTCGTTGCCACGCGCAAGCGTCAGCGCCACCATGCACACCCGGTCCTCGTAGCGCTCCAGGTAGCGCTTCCCGTCGAAGGTCTTCAGCGTGTAGGACGTGTAGTACTTGAACGCGCCGAGGAATGTCGGGAAGCGGAACTTCCTGTCATAGGCCGCGTCGAACAGGTCGCGCACGAAGTTGAACGCGTACTGGTCCAGCACCTCCTGCTCGTAGTAGCCCTCGGTCACCAGGTAATCCAGCTTCTCCCGCAGATTATGGAAGAACACCGTGTTCTGGTTGACGTGCTGCAGGAAATACTGCTTGGCCGCCTGACGGTCCTTGTCGAGCTGGATCCGCCCCTCCTCGTCGTAGAGGTTCAGCATCGCGTTCAGCGCATGATAATCCACCCCCGTAATCTCTGGGGACTTCAAGGCCTTCTCACCTGCATCGCGGTGCGTCATCGTGTTCAGCGTGTCCAAGCGAACCTCCCGCGATCAAGAAAGCGCGCTGATCATGTCCGGACGGAAGCCCGCCCAGTGCTGCTCGCCGGCGATCACCACCGGAACCTGGCGGTAGCCGAGGCCCTGCACGAGCGCGAACGCGTCCGCGTCCTGCGAGATGTCGACGACGCTGTAGTCGATCCCCTGGCGGTCGAGCGCGCGGGTCGTCGCGGTGCACTGGACGCAGGCTGGCTTCGAATAGACGGTGATGGACATGGCTTTCCTCGTGTTTGGCAATTGGGCGCAGAAAATCGCCCGGTCATCCGCCGATGGCCGTTCGATCAAGTCGGAAAAATATGGAGGCCGCCTTGCGGACGGCCGGAACGGGGGCGCCGCTTACTCGCGCGGAGGAACTGGAATCGAAACCGGCATGACTTCACCCCGAGGCATTTCTGCGGGACATCAGGGAAATCGCGGGGCCGCTCTCCGCCCCCTCGCTCGCCTTCCGGACACCCCGCCCGTGGACTTTCGCGTACGAGGCGGGCTTCCGGCTCACGGCACCCGTCCGCCTTCCATGGCATTTGCGCCGCGGTGGCTCGTCGAACGGATGATGCCGCTTACAGTCAGGAACAATCCCGTACGCCGCGACCATCATGGCCACACCGGGGTCGTACCTCAGCCTTCGACCCGCTACGAATCGAAGGAACCTCGAACACAAGATATAGTAGACGAGGTAAAATTTGCGTCAATGACTATGACGCACCATCAACAGGTTCCTCACCCCGCGGCGCGCGTACCGCAGCGCCGCGGGGTGAGGCCTGCTCAGCCGCGCCGGGCCGCCTCGATGGCGGCGACGTCGATCTTCTTCATGGTCATCATCGCGTCGAAGGCGCGCTTGGCCTCGCCACCACCGGCCGCCAGCGCCTCCATCAGCGTGCGCGGCGTGATCTGCCAGGAAATGCCCCACCGGTCCTTGCACCAGCCGCATTCGCTTTCCTGCCCGCCATTGCCGACGATGGCGTTCCAGTAGCGGTCCGTCTCTTCCTGATCCTCGGTGGAAATCTGGAAGGAGAAAGCCTCCGAATGCTTGAACACCGGTCCGCCGTTGAGGCCGAGGCAGGGAATGCCGGCAACCGTGAACTCGACCGTCAACACATCACCCTGCTTGCCGGAGGGGTAATCTCCCGGCGCGTGAAACACGCCCGTCACCGCGCTGTCGGGAAAGACCTCCGCATAGAAGCGGGCGGCAGCCTCGGCGTCCTTGTCGTACCAGATGCAGATCGTGTTCTTCGCCATCGTCATGTTCCTTCCTCCGGGGTCGTCGCCATCCGTTCTCGGAGAGATAGGCGGATGGCCGGTTTTCTCCACACCGGGCGCACCTTTCGCAACCCGATCGCCCCAAGGACGGACAAGGCCGTCAGGTTCCGACAGGCGGCCGCGAAAAAATCATGGAACCGGAAACGCAACAGGGCGCTCGACCCTTTCGGGGAGCGCCCTGCCGAACCCGGACGACGCGCGCAGCAGATTGTGCTGGTGCGACAGGCGTCATCGATACGGGCGATGAGCGATAGATAGGTTGCATTTCGGCCATTTCAAGGGCGCGGAAAGCAGCGCGGCGCGCCTGTTGCACCGTCAACAGCCAAGCGCATTGCAGACAAGCCTCTTCATCTATAGGTTCTGCGCGCGGCAATTCGCTGTAAGAGCATTTTAAGGATCAGGACATGGCCACGGGCACAGTTAAATTTTTCAACGGGGACAAGGGTTACGGCTTCATCACGCCGGAAAACGGCGGGAGCGATGTGTTCGTGCACGTTTCGGCCCTGCAGGGCGGCACCCTGAGCGAGGGACAGCGCGTCAGCTATGATCTCGGCCAGGATCGCAAGACCGGCAAATCCAAGGCAGAGAACGTTCGCGTCCTCTGACCGGCATCTTCGGGACCGGCGGCATCAGGCCGCCGGTTCTCCCGCAGCGGCCCTTGCCGCGTGCCTGCCGCCGTCTCGGCGCGGAGGCGGGATATCTATGTCCTCGATCACGTTCCGAGCATGGACAGCGCAACAGACAGACTGAACATGCAGGAAGAGAAGACCGCGGCCGACAAGCCGACCCCGCGCATGTTCTCCTGGGCGCGCAATTCGACGATCTACCGCCTTGGGCGGCGCATGCACACGGAAAAGCAGCTCTTCGACGCGATCGCGCGCAAGGCCCGCGAGAAATTCGAGGGCATCGGCGAGGCGCAGGTGCGCATGCTGGCCGAAGCCGCCGTCAAATTCGCCTATGACAACAAGGCCCTCGACGACGAGGCCTATGCTGCGGCAGGCAGCCGCTCGGGCATGCGCAACGGCCGGTCCCGCAGGGCTGTCGCCCTCAAGCTGACCCGCAAGGGCATCGCCCGGGAAACGGCGGCGGCCGCCGTCGCCGGGATCGACGACCTCTTCGCCGCGCTCGTCCTCGCCCGCAAGCGCGCCTTCGGGCCGTTCCGCAAAGTGGACTTCGACGACAAGCGCAAGGCGAAGGAGCTTGCCGCCTTCACCCGGGCCGGCTTCGGCTTCGAGATCGGCCGGACGGTGCTCGCCATGCCGCAAGAGGAAGCCGAGACGATTCTCGGCGTAGGCTCCCCCTTCTGAATCCTTCGACGCTTCTGCGATACAAGGCCCTTCCATTTCGTTATATTTGATGAAATATAACGAAATGGAAGGCGCGAGCGCTCGATGCACGCGCGACAGGGGCCGCCCAAAGGTGCGGGCGCGCCCGCGACAGAGCGAGAGAGCAAAGCCCATGCCCACCCTGCCCCGCCTCAAATCCCACGGCGCTCCCCTTCCCCCGCTGGCCATGCCTTTCAAGGGGTCCGGCGAGACTGTGACACGGGCCGCATCGCAACGGCTGCGGCTTTCCGATATCCCGTCCACCTTCCATTGCTCCATCGTCGGCACGTGCCTCACGACGGGCGAGCTTCGCCAGATCCTGATCAAGGCCGGGCAGGAGGACGCGCGCACCGCGACAGACCATGCCCTGCATGGCCGGGGCGTGCGTCTCGCCGGCCAGCACGACCAGGCCGGCAGGCTCCTCAACAAGGCGCTCGACAAGCGCCACGAGAGCAGCATCAAGCGCCTTCCCCGCAACGCCGACGAGGAAGAACTTCGCGCCATCTGGCGCGACTGCTTCGACCGCGGCGACATTGCCGGGCCGTACTGGGCGCTGATGAGCCACCCGGCAAGCCCAGCGCGCCTCCTGCGCGACATCTTCGGCGAGGTACACATGCTCTCGCATCTCGTCGGCAGCGCAAGCCGTCTCGACCTTGCCCGCCTGACCCGGCTGGAACGGCAGCTCGAACAGGAGAAGGCGCGCGGCGCGCGGCAGGAAATGCGCCTGAAGGCCGCGGCCGGCGAGCGCGCCGCCTTCCAGCGTAGCGCCCGGCAGATGGAAGAGCGGCTCATCCACGCCGAAGCCCTGGCTGCGGCACTCGCGCGGCCGGCCCGGGCGGAAGATACCTTGCCCGGACAGCGGGAGACGGAGGCGAGCCGTTTCGACGCGCAGTCCAGGCGGCTTGCCGAGGCGGAGGAGCGGGGCCGCGCCCTGCAGCGCGAGGTCGAGCAACTGCGCGACCTCAACGACGCGATCCTGCGGGAGAACGAGGCGCTGGAGACGGCCATCGCGACCCATCTCCAGCATGGCGCGGAAACCGCCCGGCCTGCCGGCCCGGTCCTCTATGTCGGCGGACGGCGCAATCTCTTCGAACATCTGCGCGCCTATGCGGCGAGCTGCGATGTCACTCTCCTGCTGCATGACGGCGGCATGGAAGACAGCACCACGCTCCTGCCTGCCCTCGTCGGGCAGGCCGCGACGATCCTCTTTCCCGTCGACCACATCAGCCACTCGGCCGTCGGCCTCGTGAAGCGGCTCTGCCGCGACCAGGGCAAGCCCTACCTGCCGCTGCGCTCGGCCGGCCTTGCCAGCTTCCTCGCCGCCATCACCGGCGCCGGCGGCGCCTACGGCCGGACCTAGGGTTTTTCCCGCGGGGACCAGCGGTTTGCCGACAAGCCCGGCTTCCGCTCGTCACCACCCTCGGCTATCTGTCGATGGTTTGCCAACACATTGAAAAATAAGAATCTCGCGGAAGAGCAGCAAAGCGCCGTTGCGGTTCGGAAACAGGCGGAAACGCTCCACCCCACGCCGGTCCGCCAGCCGCCTTCGGCATCCCGCGTTACTCGCGCCTGCCCGTCCAAGCGGGCGGCTTCTCTCGACCTTCCGATACCCGGAGATTCACAAGCTATTCCTTTTGAACGAAAATCGTGTTTATATTGAATGAACGTTCAGCAAAATATGGGGAACGACATGAATGAGGTGATCCGCGATATCAGCGTTCCGAACGACTGGGACCGGAGCGGACTGCCGGGCTGGTGCTATCACAGCCCCGCCTTGCTCGAGCTGGAAAAGCAGCATGTCTTCCGCGAGCACTGGCAGATCGCCTGCCATGTCTCGGACATTCCCGAGGCCGGCAACTATCTTGCCCTCGACGTCTTCGGCGAGCGCGCACTGATCCTGCGCGGGCAGGACGGCGCGGTGCGGGCCTTCCACAATATCTGTCGCCACCGCGGCTCGCGGCTGGTGGCGGACGAGAAGGGCGCGTGCCGCAACGCGCTCGTCTGTCCCTTCCACGGCTGGGTCTACAATCTCGACGGCACATTGCGCGGCGCGGCGCGCCCGCGCAGCTTCCCGCCGCTCGACAAGGACGAATTCGCGCTGAAGACGCTGGAATGCGAGGTCTGGCAGGGCTTCGTCTTCATCCGCTTCGCCCCCGGCCCGCAGCCTTCCGTCGCCGAGCAGATGCGCCCCTTCGAGGAGGAGCTGTCGCATTACCGCGCCGAGGAGATGGTGCCGGCCGGCGGCATCTGGACCCAGGAAAGCCCGGTCAACTGGAAATCCGTGCGCGACGTCGACAACGAGGGCTACCATGTCGCCATGGCGCATCCGGCGCTACAGGACCTCTACGGCTCCACCTATTACGACGAGCCCTTCGTCAATGGTCTCTGCCGCTCCTTCGCCACCTACAATCCTCATGCCGGCCGGCGCTGGAGCGTGCGCAACTATGTGAAGGTCTCGCCGGAGAACACGCGCCTGCCGGAACGGCTGCGCAAGGCGTGGATCTATTTCGGCCTCTTCCCGAACTGCGTCATCGCCGTGACGCCGGAGAGCGTGCAGTTCTACCAGGAGTTCCCGCTTTCCGTCGGCAGGACGCTGCTGCGCGGCGGCATCTACCGCTACCGCGAGGAGGACCGCGCGCAGCGTCTCGCCCGCTACCTCGCCGCCCGCATCGACCGCGACACGCAGGCCGAGGACGTGCAGCTCACCGTCTGGTCCAACGAGGCCATGACCTCGAACGCCTTCGCCGGCTTCTATCTCTCCGACCTCGAATATGGCGTGCGCACCCATCACGATCACCTGCGCCGTGTGCTGCCGGTGGTGAACCTGAAGGACGCGCCGGAGGAAAGGGAAATGGCGGCGGCAAATGCCGGGATGACGGGATAGGGTCGGCACACCTGCACGAAGCCCGAGATTGCGTCCGGCACGGCCTCCTCCTACCATCGCCGTCGGCGCGGTATCGGAGGCCTGGCATGAAAACCGACTGGAACCTGATCAGGGGCATGATGAACGCCGCGATCGATGCCTGCGAGCGCATCGAGGCATCGGGGTGCGACGAGACCGATCGCGATGCGGCAATCGGGGTCGACGGCCAGCCGGCCACCGTGCACGACCTGCTTGTCAGCGCATGGACCTATCCGGAAAACATCCGCTACCGGATCATACGCGACCGCCACGCACAGGGCACCGACCTGCCCTATGTGCCGGAAAGCGCCAGAATCCTGATCGCGATGGCGCAAGCGGGCGCAGAGTTGATCGAGGCGGGCGACGCCGCGCCCGCAGGCCCTCATATCAAGCGTATGGTAGACTGGTTCGAAGGTCATTTCCCAAACAGCATAGAGACCGCTGTCGCCGCCAGAAGAAACGCATAGCGGCCGCCCGCACAAAAAGAGGCCCGCTTTCGCGGGCCTCAAATGTCTGGAGCAGGGAATGATCGCTCCAAACAGGGTTTCGGCGCGAGTTCAGCCTTTCCAAAGCCCCTCGCGGGCGAGATCGTCCATCGTCAGTTCGATGCCCTTACGCAGGATCGCCGCCATGTCGTCGATCTGGGCTGTCGTGATCGTCAGCGGCGGCGACATCACGCACATATGGATGAGCGGGCGCACGAGAAGGCCCAATTCCTGGCAATGCCGGTCGATGCGCTTGCCGACTTCGAGGTCGAGCGTCAGCGGGTTGTTGCTGGTGCGGTCGGCGACGCATTCGACGCAGGCCATCAGCCCGAGGCCGCGCACCTCGCCGACCAGCGGCAGGTCCTCCAGCGCCTTCAGGCTCGCCTGGAAATGGCCCGACACGGCCCGCGTATGCTCCAGCAGCCCGCCCTCGAGGATATCGAGGTTCTTCAGCGCGACGGCACAGCCGACCGGATGACTGGAATAGGTGAGGCCATGGGCGAACATCGCCTCGGAATGGTTCGAGCGGCGCAGTTCCTCGAAGAGCCGGCCGGCAATCATCACGCCACCAAGCGGAAAATAGCCGGACGTCACGCCCTTGGCGAAGGTGATCATGTCCGGCTCGATGTCGAAGACATCCTTCGACGCGAAGACATGGCCGAGGCGGCCGAATGCCGTCACCACCTCGTCGGCGATGAAGAGGATATCGTTCTGCCGGCACAGCGCATGCATGCGCTGAAGATAGCCGGGCGGCGGCACGATGACGCCGCCGGAGGCCATAACCGGCTCGGCGATGAAGGCGCCGATAGTCTCCGCCCCCCGCGCCTCGATAACCTGGCGGAACTCCTCGACGAGGAAATCGCAGAAGGCCTCGACGCTCATGCCCTCGGGCCGGCGGAAGGGATTGGGGCAGGAGAGCTTCACCACGAGGTCGGCGGCGCTGTCCATCCAGTCATGGTCGCGCGGCCGGCCGTTCAGCGAGGCGGAAAGATAGGTCGAGCCGTGATAGCCGCCCTGCCGGGAGACAATCAGCTTCTTCTCCGGCCGGCCCTTCACATTATTGGCGAACTGCATGAAGCGCAGCGCCGTCTCGACGGCAGACGAGCCGCCGGTCGTGTAGAAGACATGGTCGACACCATCCGGCGCATGGCCCGCCAGCCGCGCTGACAGCACCGCGGAGGGCGCGTTCGTCGTATACCAGGGCGAATTGTAGGAAAGCTCCATGGCCTGCGCGGCCATGACGTCGGCAAGCTCGCGGTTACGGTGACCGGCATTGACGCACCACATGCCGGCCGGCCCGTCGATCAGCTTCCGCCCGGCCGCATCCGTCACATAGATGCCCTCGCCCGCCTCGATGCGCCCGCGCGCCTCCGCGCCGATGGAGCCGGAGACCGGCCAGGGCTGCACGAGATGCCGTTCGGCAAGCCGGGTAAGGTCGTCGGCCGCCGCCTCGTCGGCAGGCCCGCCGTCATTCGCCGTCTTCGCAATTGCCGCCATGCCCTTCTCCATCAATCACACAAGAAAGAGATTCCGGAACAACAATATGAAAGATCAGTATTTTCTCAATCATATTGAATGTTCATTCAATCAATATTGCAGAAACAGGGGTTGATTTCAACGGGGATTTGAGCGCATGCTGCATTCGGGAACACAAGCGCTCCCCGCACGGAGCCGCACAAGCCGAAAAGGCGCAAGGATGGACATGGAAAACCGCATGCTCCGCGAGAGTTGTCGCCACGGGAACGCCTTGCGATGACGGCGGCGGCGCTTGGCCCTGCCGCAAACGCGCCCTCTCCCGCCAGGCGCAGAGCCTGGATGCGGAGCGAAGAGGCCCGCGGCCTCGCCATGATATCTCCGACCTTCCTCTACGCGCTGGCGGTGCTCTTCCTTCCGGTCCTCATCGTCATCGCCTACAGTTTCTGGACCCAGAACTATCTCGACATCGACCGCACCTTCACGCTGGAGAACTACCGGCAAGCCCTGACGGAGCCGATCTATCGCGACCTGTTCGTCCGCTCCCTGTGGATCTCGCTGACCGTCAGCGTCGTCACCGTCGTCTTCTCCTATCCCGTCGCCTGGTTCATCTCCTTCCACGGCGGCGTACACAAGAACCTCTGGCTCTTCCTCATCACCATCCCCTGCTGGACGAGCTACCTGCTGCGCGTCATGTCGTGGAAGGTCATCCTCGGCTATGGCGGCGTCATGAATACCGGCCTCATCTCGATGGGCCTAATCGACAAGCCGGTGACATCGCTGCTCTACAATTCCAACGCCGTCGTCATCACGCTGGTGCATAGCTGGGCGGCCTTCGCCATCCTGCCGATCTACGTCTCGCTGCAGAAGATCGACCGTACGCTGATCGAGGCGGCGCGCGACCTAGGCGACAGCCGCCTCAAGGCCTTCTTCCGCATCACGCTGCCGCTCTCGCTGCCCGGTGTCATCTCCGCCTTCCTGATCGTGATGATCCCCACGGTCGGCGACTATGTGACGCCGCGCCTCGTCGGCGGCAAGGACGGCGTAATGATCGCGACCGCCATCCAGGCGCAATTCGGCAAGGCGGCCAACTGGCCGCTGGGCGCGGCCCTCTCGGTGACGACCATGGTGCTCGTCTCGCTCGCCGCCGCCGCCGTGGTGCTGGCGCTGAAATTCACCGTGCGGAGGATCCGATGAGTTTCCTCATGCGGCGCCTGCGCCCTCTTCCCTTCCTGCCGGCCTATGTCGCCGTCTATTTCCTGTTCCTCTACCTGCCGATCCTGCTGCTGCCGATCTTCTCCTTCAACAACGCGGCAACCACGACCTTCCCGCTGGCCGGCTTCACGACGAAATGGTACGCCTCGCTCGCCGGCAACACCGTCATGCTGGAAGCGGCCTGGAACAGCCTCGTCGTCGGCGTCTCCGTCTCGCTGCTGTCCACCGTGCTCGGCATCTGCGCGGCCCGCGCCATCACGCGCTACCGCTTCCGCGGCCAGAGGGCCGCCGCCGGCCTCATCATGGCGCCGCTCTTCCTGCCGGAGATCATCGTCGCCGTCTCGCTGCTGATGATCGTGCTGGCGCTCGGGGTGGAACTGTCGCTTCTCACCGTCATCCTCGGCCAGACGGTGTTCTGCATCCCCTATGCGATGTCGGTGCTGGTCTCCGGCTTCGAGGGCTTCGACCGGAGCCTGGAGGAAGCCTCCTACGATCTCGGCGAGACCGCCATCGGCACCTTCCGCCGCGTGACGCTGCCGGTTGTCGCGCCGGCCATCGTGTCGAGCCTGCTCGTCACCTTCACCATCTCGCTCGACGAGTTCATCCTCGCCTTCTTCCTCTCCGGCACCGAGCCGACGCTGCCGGTCTATATCTGGGGCCAGCTTCGCTTCGCCGCCAAGCTGCCCGGCGTGCTGGCGCTCGGCACGATCATGATCGTGGTCTCCATCCTCCTGCTCACCCTCGCCGAAACCCTGCGCCGCCGTGCCGAACGCCGCACGCAGATGGCGCACGCCCTGCCCTAGGAGCCGAACATGCCCGACCGCGCGATGATCCAGATCGAAAACGTGTCGAAGTTCTACGGCATCTACAAGGCGCTGGACGACATCTCGCTCACCATCGGCGAGGGCGAATTCTTCTCCCTGCTCGGCCCCTCCGGCTGCGGCAAGACCACGCTGCTGCGCTCCATCGCCGGCTTCGAGACGCCGACGGCGGGCGAGATCTATATCGACGGCGCGCCCTCGCTGGCGCTGCCGCCGAACAGACGCCCGACCAACATGGTCTTCCAGAGCTACGCCATCTTCCCCCATCTCGACGTCTCGGAAAACGTCGCCTACGGGCTGAAGCGGCTGAGGCTCCCGCCGGAAGAGGAAAGGAAGCGCGTCGGCGACGCACTCGACCAGGTGCGGCTCTCCGGTCTCGGGCAGCGCAAGGCGCATGAGCTTTCCGGCGGCCAGCGCCAGCGCGTGGCGCTCGCCCGCGCGCTCGTCATGCGCCCGAAGGTGCTGCTGCTCGACGAGCCGCTCTCGGCTCTCGACAAGAAGCTGCGCGAGGAAATGCAGGTGGAGCTGCGCAGCTTGCAGAAGGCGGTCGGCATCACCTTCGTCCTCGTCACGCACGATCAGTACGAGGCGCTGGCCCTCTCCGACCGCATCGCCGTCATGTTCGGCGGGCGCATCGCGCAGGTCGCCAGCCCGAAGGAGATTTATCAGCGTCCGCGCACCCGCAAGGTCGCCGACTTCCTCGGCGGCATGAATTTCCTCAAGGCGAAGGTGCTGGGCGAGCAGGGCAACACGGTCTCGCTCGACGCCGCCCGCTTCGGCGCCGTCAGCCTCGACAAGCCGCACGGCTTTGCCGCCACGGACGGCCACGTCACCGTCGGCATCCGCCCGGAGCGCCTGCGTCTGCTTTGGGATGACGACCGCGCGCCGCACGAGCTTGCCGGCCGCGTCGAAAACCGCGCCTATTTCGGCGAGGTGACGCATCTCACCGTGGGCGTCGACGGGCTTGAAGAACCGCTCTCGATGGTCGAGACCAACAATTACGGCGCGGACGACCTGCCGATCGGCGCGGAAATCCGCCTGGCCTACGATCCGGATGCGTTCGTCCTTCTGGCGGAGGATGCGCCGGTATCGCGCGTGTAGGCCGGCCCCTCATCCCGCTGCCGCGACCCTCTCCCCGCTTGCGGGGAGAAGTTGGCCGGCAGGCCGGATAAGGGGCACCCGCGCCCTCAATAACCCGATTTGATCTTCTCGAATTCCGCGATCATCTTCTGCCGCAACTCCGTCGGCATGGGCGACTGGAAGAGCGTATTGGCGACGAAGGCGTCGACGTCGGCATAGCCCTTGTCCGCAAGAATCTTCGGATCGACCGCCGCCATGCCCTTGGCGTTGGAATGGCCGTACCCCCAACTCTCGACCATATAGGCGGCAACGGCCGGATCGGTGACGGCGTTGAGATAGTCATAGGCAAGGTCCGGGCTGGCCTCGGCGCCCTTCAATCGCACATAGCCGCAGACCCAGGTGGACAGCCCCTCCTTGGTGTCCTTGCGCATGGCGACGGGCTGGCCCTCGGCCAGAAGGGTCGTCGCCGTCTCGTTCCATGCCCAGGCCAGATCGACCTCGCCGCTCGCCATGGCCTGGCTGAGATCGGTATTGTCCGTCCAGTAGAGCCGCACGTTCTTGTGCACCTCACGCAGGAAGGCCGACGCCTCCTGGAACTGCGCGTCCGTCATCGTCGTCCAGTCCTTGACGCCGATGGCAAGGCTCGCCAGCGCATAGGCGTCGTCGACATTGTCGCCGATGGACACGCGATCCTTGAATTTCGGGTCGGCGAAGGCCTTCAGCGAGGCCACGTCCTCCGGCTTCACCGTGTCCGTACGATAGGTCAGGACGGTATTGCCCCACTCGAAGGGGATGAACCAGGCCGTCCCGTCATCGGAGGTCATCAGGTTCTTCATCGTCTTGAAGTTCGGCAGGATATCGTTCCAGGCGGCCAGCTTGCTCGTGTCGAGCGGCTCCAGCAGGCCGGCCTCGCGCCACTTCACGACACTCTGCGAGCAGGGATGGGCCACATCCGCCTTGAAGCCGGAGCGCAGTTTCTGGAAGGCCTCCTCCTCGTCACCGAAGAAGGAGAAGTCCGGGGAGCCGCCGTGCTTTTCCGTATAGGCGGGATGGAAGGCCGGGTCCTCGTAACCCGACCAGTCGAAGACGGTCAGGTTGTCGGCGGCGATGGCGGGAAGCGCGGTTCCGAGGGCAAGGAGGGCGGCGAGCGCCGCGATCGTATGGGCCTTGGCCGTATCTGCAGTCTTCATGCCGTACTCCTCCCGTTTCGGGTTCCCTATCGTGATTTCGGTCCTTGCAAGGCCAGATGCGCCGGGAAGGCGGTGACGACGAAGGCGATGGCCGCCTCCAGCGCCTTTTCCCGCGTGGTGCCGTCGCCCATCATCAGGCGCAGCCAAAGCCCTTCCAGCATGGCGCAGAGCGACAGCGCCATCGGCTCCGGCTCATAGGCATAGCCGCCCTCCGCCTTCAACCCGGCACAAAGCTGGATCACCGTCTCCTGGTACTTCACGTCACGCGCGCCGCAGAGCGCCTGATAGGTCGGCCGCGACTTCGCCTCACCCCAGAAGGCGCACCAGGCCGCGAGCTTGCGCTTGGTGCAGATCTTGCGGTCGAAATCGGCATGCACGATGGCCCAGAGACGGCCGGCAAGGCCCGGCCCCGCCCGCTCCAGCGCCGAAGCCCAGTGGTCGCCATACTCCTCCGCCATATATTGCAGGGTGGCGACCAGCAGGTTTTCCTTGCTCTCGAAATGGAAGTTGACGATGCCGCGGGAAAGGCCGGCGCCATCGGCGACATCCGCGAGCGTGGTGTCGGAATAGCCGCGCTTGGCAAGCGAATCGATCGTCGCCTCGATGAGCTGCTGCCGCCGTGTCTCCTTGGAGGCCTTGCGCCCCCGCTTCTCGCCGTCGCCCGCGCCCTGTTCAGCCAAGCCTGCCCGCATCTTCACCGCTGCCCTGTCTCTCGGATTATCCGCCATCTCGGTCACGGGCAAGCACCCGCGACCGTCCTGCCGCCACATCGATGAGCGGGACAACGCTCCCGGCTGTCAAGAACCTTCTGCATGGCGCTCCGGTGCCGTGGCCGACTGGCCGGCCTTTCCTTCATGGCTCGAAATTCTAGCGCATTATCAGGCGATTGCAACATCCTTGCTGAATATTCATTCAGAATATCTAGACAACATTTTGCTTTTGATGCAGCTTTTAGAAACAAGGGAGGCATCAAGAATGCGAAAGTACGATGCTTTGATCGTCGGAGGCGGCCATAACGGGCTGGTCACGGCCTGCTATCTCCAGCGTGCCGGCCTCGACGTTCTCGTCGTGGAGAAGAACGGCTGGGTCGGCGGGGCGGCAACGAGCCGCGAACTGACGCCCGGCTTCCTCTATTCCAACTGCTCCTATGTCTGCTCCCTCTTCCGGCCGGAGATCATGCGCGATCTCGAATTGCCGAAGCACGGCCTGCAGGTCATCTCCTATGAGGGCGGTGCCGTCTTCACCCGCGATGGCGACTATCTCGCCTCCTACCGCGACCATGACAGCCACCGCCGCGAATTCGCCCGCTATTCGAAGCGCGACGCGGAGGCCTATGAGCGTTATGCCCGTGACGTGACGCGCCAGTGCCGCTTCATCCAGCCGCTCCTGATGCGCACCGCGCCCGACCCGTTCGGCTTCCGCCCGCGCGACATTTCGGAACTGCTTTATCTCGCGAAGAAATTCGGCGAGTTCAGCCCGCACGAAATGGCCGAGACGTTGCGTTTCTGGACCATGTCGATCTCCGACTTCCTCGACGAATATTTCGAGACGGATGTCATCAAGGCCTATCTCGCGCTGTCGGGCATCATCGGCACAGCGCTCGGCCCGATGTCTCCGGGCACGGCCTATGTGCTGCTGCATCACTATATGGGCGAGGTGGACGGCTCCGTCGGGGCCTGGGGCTATGCGCGCGGCGGCATGGGTGCGGTCACGCAGGCCTTGTCCCGCTCCTTCCTCGCCTCGGGCGGCACGATCCGCACCGATGCCGAAGTGTCGAAGATTCTGACGCGCGGCGGGCGTACCAGCGGCGTGGTCCTCGCGAACGGCGACGAGATTCGCGCCGGCCTCGTCGTCTCCAATGCGGACGTGAAGCGCACCTTCCTCAAGCTCGTCGACGAGGACACGCTGCCCGGCGAATTCGTCCACCGCGTCAAGCACTTCAAGATGCGCGGCTCCTCCGGCAAGGTGAACATCGCGCTCGACAGCCTGCCGGAATTCCCCGCTCTGCCCGAGGGCTCGACCTGCATTCGCGGCGACATGCATTTCACCGATTCCATCGAGCGCATGGAGCGCGGCTATGACGACTGGAAGGCCGGGCGCTGGTCGGCCGACCCCTTCCTCGACATGATGATCCCGACCCTGCTCGACCCGACCATGACCTCGCCGGGCAAGCACTTCATGAGCTGTTTCGTGCAATATTGCCCGCCCAAGGTGGAGGGCCGCGACTGGACGGATGCGGACCGCGACGCCTTCGCCGAAACCGTCATCAGCCAGATCGCCGATTACTCGCCCGGCTTCCGCGACCGCATCGTGCATATGGAAGTGCGTACGCCGCGCGAGATCGAGAACGAGGTGGGCCTGACGGAAGGCAATATCTTCCAGGGCGAACTGACCTTCGACCAGCTTCTCTTCAACCGGCCGGTGCCCGGCTATGCGCAATACCGCAGCCCGATTTCCGGGCTCTATATGTGCGGCTCCTCCACCCATCCGGGCGGCGGGGTGATGGGGGCACCCGGCCGCAACGCCGCCGCCGAGATCCTGCGCGACCTGAAGCGCGCGCCCGAACAGATGAGCAAAGCCCATGACGTCATATGATGCCATCGTCATCGGCGCGGGCCACAACGGCCTCGCCGCCGCCACGCGCCTCGCCAAGGGCGGTCGCCGCGTCCTCGTGCTGGAAGCGGCGAACGAGCCGGGCGGCGCCATGCGCGGCCGGGAATTGTCGCCCGGCTTCCGCTCCGCCGGCCTCGCCCATCTCGTCAACCGGCTGGACGGCGAGGTCGTCCGCGACCTCGGCCTCGACCTTGCGGGCGACAACAGGCTGCTGCCGACCAGCGTGCTCGACGGCTCCGGCCGGGCCGTCACGCTTCACGGCGCCTATGGCGAGAGCATCGACGGCGTCTCCGCCGAAGAAGCGGCCGCCTTCACGGCGCTGCGGAAAAAACTCGTCTTCCAGGCCAGCCTCCTGAAGCGGTTCCTGCGCCGTCCGCCGCCGCAGATCGGCGCGATCTCGCTGGGCGACCTCTCCACCTTCGCGGCGACCGGCTTCAGCCTGATCCGCAAGGGCCGCAGCGAAGGCCGCGATTTCCTGCGCATGCTGCTGATGAACGTCGCCGACGTCGCGGACGAATACCTTTCCGACGATCGCCTGAAGGGCCTCCTCGCCTTCGACGCGACACTCGGCATCCATCTCGGTCCGCGCTCGCCCACCTCCCTGCTCGGCCTCTACTATCGCCTGACGGGCGATGTCGCCGGCCGCACCGGCGGCCAGTTCGTGCCGAAAGGCGGCATGGCGAGCATCGCCCCCGCCTTCCTCAAGGCGGCGGAAAAGGCCGGCGTCACCATCCGCTGCGGCGCGCCGGTAGGCCGCATCCTTGCCGATCGCGGCCGGGCGAGCGGCGTCGTCACCCGTGACGGCGCGGAGATCACTGCGCCAATCGTCGTCTCGGCCATCCATCCGCAGACGACCTTCCTCCACCTCGTCGATCCGGCAGAAAGCGGCACCGGTTTCGTGCGTTCGGTGAAGAACGTGCGCAGTCATGGCAATGTCGCCAAGCTGGACCTTGCCCTCGATGCAATCCCGAATTTCGAGGGCCTCTCGGCCGAGGCCAGAGGCGGGCGCGTCGTGCTGGTGCGTTCGATGGAACACGTCGAAACGGCCTTCAACCCGGCGAAATACGGTGAGTTCTCGCCCGATCCTGTCATGGAGATCACCGTGCCGAGCCTTGCCGACCACACGCTCGCGCCTTCCGGCGGCTGCACGCTTTCGGCGCTCGTGCAATATGCGCCCTATCGCCTCAAGGCGGGCTGGGAGGCGGGCAAGCCGGCTTTCCTCAAGGTCGTGCTGGAAACGCTGGAGCGGCATGCGCCGGGCATCGGCAAGTCCATTGTCACGGCCGAACTGATGACGCCCGTCGACATCGAGGCGGAATACAATCTGCCCGGCGGCCACTGGCACCATGGCGAATTGCAGGCCGACCAGCTTCTCGTCAACCGCCCGACGGGCGCCGCCTCCGGCTACGGGACGCCCATCGAGGGGCTTTATCTCGCGAGTGCCGGGGCGCATCCGGGCGGCGGCATTTCCGGCCTGCCGGGCTGGAACGCGGCCCGCCACATCCTTTCGGGAGCGAAGGCATGAACGCCATGACGAAATCCGCCGCGGACCTGCGCCGCGCCGCCCGCGACCATATCCGCACGCCGCGCCTCGAGACACCGTTCCACGAACGGCTGGCGGCGCTGAGCGAGGTCAACGACTGGTACGACTGGGCCGGCTACAAGGCCCCGCATTCGCTCTTCGATGCGGAGCTGGAATATTTCGCCATCCGCTCGACCGCCGCGCTCTTCGACATTTCGCCCATGGTGAAATACCGCATCACCGGCCCGGATGCCGAACGATACCTCAACCGCCTGACCCTGCGCGACGTCAGAAAACTCGCCTCTGGCCGCGTGCACTACACCGCCTGGTGCGACGACCATGGCCATGTGCTGGACGACGGCACGCTCTTCCGCCTCGGCGAACAGGAATTCCGCCTCTGCTGCCAAGAGCGTCACCTGCCCTGGCTCCTCGACAGCGCCTTCGGCTTTACGGTCGATATCCGCGAAGAGACGGAGGAGGTCGCCGGCCTCGCCCTGCAAGGCCCGACCAGCTATGCCGTGCTGCGCGATGCCGGCTTTGCCGGCGTGGAGAGGCTGAAGCCCTTCGACATCGCCACCTTCCCACATGACGGCGGCACGGTGACGATCTCGCGAACCGGCTTTACCGGCGATCTCGGCTACGAACTCTTCGTGCCCCGCGCCACGGCGCTTTCCCTGTGGGATCGGCTCTGGGCGGCCGGCGAACCGCATGCCATCCGCGCCATCGGCTATGGCGCGCTCAACCAGACACGCATCGAGACCGGCTTCATCGTCGCCAATGCGGATTTCGTGACCGCCGAAGCCGCCTTGCGCTCGGACAGGGTGCGCATGCCGGACGAAATCGGCCTCGACTGGCTGGTCGATCCCGACAAGCCCAATTTCAACGGGCGCCGGGCGATCCTCGACGCCCGGCGCAAGGGCACGCTCCGGCATATCCTCGTCGGCCTGGAAATCGAAGGCAACGTTCCCGCGGAACATGCCATCGTCTATCACCGGCAGAAACACGAGGCCGGCCTTGTCACCGCCGCGATCTGGTCGCCGACGGCCAAGCGCAATATCGCCATCGCCAGCCTCGAACGACCCTACGGCTCGAAGTTCACGGACGACCTGTGGGTGGAGATTTACGCCCTGCGTGAGCTGAAATACCAGAAGATGATGAAGCGCGCGAAGATCGTGCCGCGCCCCTTCGTCAAGCTGGCGCGCCGCACGGCGACCCCGCCGGGCCTTCGCTGATGGACGAGGAGACCCGCCGCAACTGGGAGATCATCTCCATGCCGCCCGGTTCCGAATGGTCCGGACGGGCGCGTTATGCGGCAGCCATGTATTTCTGCCAACGCGGCGAAATGACGCCCGAGGTGCTGGAGGTCTACCGCATCTGTTCACGGCTCGACGCGGAAGACCCGGTCTCCGTGCTGAAGCGCTGGCGGATCGGCGCCGACTGGATCGAGAAACTGGCGGCCCGCCGGGCCGCCAGTTAGCTCACAAATCCTTGGCGAGGCGCAGCGCGTCGTAGATCGCCGCATGAGTGTTGCGGGCCGCGACGGCATCGCCGATGCGGAAGAGCTGGTAGGCTCCATCGGGATTGCGCTCGACGGTCTGCGGTGCGCCGGACAGCAGCTCGTCGTAGGAGACTTCGCCCAGATTCATGGAGCCGGGCTTCAGCTCGAAATAGAGATCGTCCAGCGGCACCGTGCCGTGATTGACGACGATCTGGTCGACGGCGCGCTCCTTCGAAACCCCGCCGTAATCGCTGCCGATATGGGCGATGAGCTGGTTGCCGCGCCGTTCCGCCGCCTCCAGCCGGTAGGTGACGGTGAAGGTCGCGTCGAGCTTCTGCAAAGCACGCATATAGGGTACGAGGTTCATCGCCATGACCTCCGGCGCAAAGGCGCGGTCCGGCGTCATGATCTCGACCTTCGCACCGGTCTTCGCGACGACCTCCGCCGCCTGCAACGCCGCGTGGTCGCCGGCATCGTCATAGACCAGCACGTTCGTTCCCGGCTTCACGTCGCCGGAGATGATATCCCAGGAGGAGACGACCAGTTCGTTGCCCTTCGTCAGCACCTCGGTATGCGGCAGGCCGCCCGTCGCGACGATCACCACGTCGGGCTTTTCCGCGAGCACTGTGTCGGCTTCCGCCCAGGTGTTGAAGTGGAAGGTGACGCCCAGCTTCTCGCACTGGCTCATGCGCCAATCGATGATGCCGATCATCTCCCGCCGCCGCTCGCTGAGCGCCGTCAGGCGGATCTGGCCGCCGGGATTGCTCGCCGCCTCGAAGACGACGACCTCATGGCCGCGCTCGGCCGAGACGCGCGCCGCCTCCAGCCCGGCCGGCCCCGCGCCGACGATCACGACCTTCCTGCGGGCTGCGGCCTTCGCCACGACGTGGGGCATCGTCTCCTCGCGGCCGGTCGCCGCATTGTGGATGCAGAAGGCAAGACCGCCCTGATAGATGCGGTCGAGACAGTAGTTCGCGCCGACGCAGGGGCGGATGTCGTCCTCGCGCTTCTCGATGATCTTGCGCAGGATATGCGGGTCGGTCATGTGCGCGCGCGTCATGCCGATCATGTCGACCTTGCCGGCGGCGATGGCGTGGCGGGCGGTCGCGACGTCCTGAATCTTGGCGGCATGGAAGGTCGGGAAATCGGTGGCCGCACGCACTTCGCCGGCGAAATCCAGATGCGGCGCGCTCGCCATGCCCTGAATGGGGATGACGTCGGTGAGGCCGGGATCGGTGTCGATATGGCCGCGGATGACGTTGAGATAGTCGATGAGGCCGCTTTCCTTGAGACGGCGCGAGATTTCAAGGCCCTCGGCCTTGCCCGTGCCGCCGGGAAGACATTCGTCGGCCGTGTAGCGCACGCCGAGGATGAAATCTTCGCCGACCCGCTCGCGCATCGCCCGGAACACGTCGAAACAGAAGCGCATGCGATTGTCGAGCGAACCGCCATAGGGGCCGTCGAGTTCATTGGTGAGCGGGGAAATGAACTGGTCGATAAGGTGGCCGTAGGCCTCCAGCTCGACGCCGTCCATGCCGCCTGCCTTCATGCGCTCGGCAGCGTCGGCGAAGTCCTTGATGATGCGCTCGATATCCCAATCCTCCAGCTTCTTCGGAAAGGCGCGGTGCGCGGCCTCGCGCTGGTGCGAGGGGGCAAGCACCGGCAACCAGTCGCCCTTGTCCCAGCGGGTGCGGCGGCCGAGATGGGTGAGCTGGATCATGATGGCCGAACCCGCCTCGTGCACGGCGTCGGTCATCTCGCGGATCCACGGCACGATCTCGTCCTTGTAGGCGAGCAGGTTGTTGAAGACCGGCGGGCTGTCCTTCGAGACCGCCGCGGAGCCGGCCGTCATCGTCAGCGCCACGCCACCCTTGGCGCGCTCCACCGTATAGGCCCGGTAGCGCCCCTTCGGCATGCCGTCCTCGGGATAGGCCGGCTCGTGCGAGGTGACGATAATGCGGTTGCGCAGGGTCAGGTGCTTCAGGCGGTACGGCTGAAGGAGGGGATCATTCGACATGCGACTGGCTCCGACTAGGGTGATGTCGCGACGCTAAGGCAAAATGTACACCTATGTCAATATTAAGAACATAGATGTACAGTCCCCTTGTGGCAGGGTGGCCGATTTGCTACGAGCAGGCATGGAACAGGCGACGAACGACAGCGGCTGGCGGGGCTCCCACGAGGGATGGCTGGAGGCTGCCTACGATGCCCTACTGGAATCCGGCGTCGAGGCCGTGAAGATCCTGCCGCTCGCCAAGCGGCTCAACCTCTCCCGCACGAGTTTCTATTGGTTCTTCAAGGATCGCGAGGAATTGCTGGCCGCGCTGGTGGCGCGCTGGCGGGAGAAGAATACAGGCAACATGGTGAAGCGGTCCGAGGCCTATGCGGAGACCATCGCCGAGGCGATGCTGAACGTCTTCGACTGCTGGCTGGACCAGGACCTGTTCGACGCGCAGTTCGAGTTCGCGGTGCGAAGCTGGGCGCTGCAATCGGAAGAGATTCTTGAGGAGGTTCGGCAGGCGGATCAGGCGCGGCTGGAGGCGATCAGCCGCATGTTCGTGCGTTTCGGCTTTACGGAAGCAGCCGCCGACGTGCGCGCCCGCACGACCTATCTGGTGCAGATCGGCTATATCTCCATGCAGTCCCGCGAGGATATCGCCACCCGCATGAAGCGTATCCCCGAATATATCGCGATCTATACCGGCGAGGCGCCGCAGCCCCGGGAGCTCGACCGCTTCTTCGCCCGTCACGGCTACACGCCGGGCTGAGGGAGAGACCATGGCAGAGAGACGATTGGCGAGCCCCCGCCGCCAACAACGAAAACGATCGCCGGAGCGGACTGGTACGGCAAGGAACTCGAACGGGAGCACTATGAGAGCACGCTCTTCTCGGAGCTTGACCTGACGGACGGGCGCAATGTCGGCAGCGTCTTCAATGCCTGCACCTTCCGGCGCGTGCGCTTCAGCGCCTCCATCCATGAAGGCGCGGCCTTCGTGAACTGCACCTTCCTCTCGTGCAACTTCTTCGACACGATCTTCACGGAATGCAAGCTCGTCGGCAGCATGTTCGACCGGTGCCAGTTCGACAATATGAAGGTCGTCAACGGGGACTGGTCCTTCACCGGCCTGCCCGGCGCGGACCTGCGCCGCGCGACGTTCAGTGGCACCCGTCTGCGGGAGACGGACCTGACGGGCGCGGTCTGCGAGGGCGGCTCCATCCGGGACGCGGACCTCCGGTGCCTGGCTGCACGGCGCCGACTTCTCGCGCTGCGACCTGCGCGGCAGCGACCTGACGGCGATAGATCCGGAAAACGTCAAGCTCAAGGAGGCGATCATCACGATCGATCAGACGATCGTCATCGCCGAAGCGCTCGGGTTTGACGTGCGCCGGAAATGACACCGGCGCGGCGGTCCCGCCTTACTTCCACTCGTAGGCTTTCGCTCCGCGGCAGGGCCGCTCCGTCACGAAGGCGGATCCGCCTTCCGCAGCCGCCACATATTGCTGCGCATCCGCCTCGTCGTTGAAACCGATGAAGACCATGAGCATGGACCGTGCACTCGGCTGGCCCTTCTTGCGGTAGGAGAAATTGACGGCGCAATGGGGATAGCGCGCATCCAGCGCCCGCTCCGCCCCGCCGCCGGAAAGCGCGGCGAACTGCCCGAGCGCGAAGAAGCGGTCGAGCGCCGCGAAGGCGGCGGCCTGCGAGAGCTGCCGGTTGTCGCCGTCCGCCGTCGCGCGGCCGTAGTAGAGGCTGTCCGTCTGCCCCTTGCGCCGTCTCGTCTCGTA
Organism: Shinella zoogloeoides; assembly: GCF_022682305.1. Lineage (NCBI taxonomy): Bacteria > Pseudomonadati > Pseudomonadota > Alphaproteobacteria > Hyphomicrobiales > Rhizobiaceae > Shinella > Shinella zoogloeoides. Next base: position 328,745 of record NZ_CP093529.1, on the reverse strand, counting down.
GACGACAAGCCCGCCCGCCGCCGCCAACTCCAGACGCACATCGAATGTCTGGAAGAGATCGGGGTGGCGATCCAGTTCGCAGAACAGGGTTCTCAGATCCGCGACGTAATCGGCATAGAGCGCAGCCATCATGGGTTCCGTACTGGTGGAAGACGCGCTTCCTTACACGGCCGGACGGTCATGGCGCAACGGCTCGCCCGCCTTGCGGCAAGGCTCTTTTTTGCAGGTTGCGGCATCGTCCCCACCATGCAAGTATCGGTACGTCAGTTCATCTCAAATCACGCGCACCGGATGCAGCGGCGAACACGTATGGTCGTCGATGGCCTCCGTGTGCCGTCCGTGCTGCAGGGAGGCCACAGTGACCGTTCTCAACGCCATCATCGATTTCCTGAACACCATCTTCTGGGGCTATGTCCTCATCTATGGACTGATCGCGGTCGGCATCTACTTCACCCTGCGCCTCGGCTTCATCCAGTTCCGCCATTTTCCGGAACTCTTCCGCTCCGTGATGAAAGCCCCGGCCAGCGACGCCAGCGGCATCACCCCGTTCCAGGCGCTGTGCACCAGCCTCGCCTCGCGCGTGGGCACGGGCAACCTTGCCGGCGTCGCCGTCGCCCTCTTCCTCGGCGGGCCGGGCGCGCTGTTCTGGATGTGGGTGGTCGCGGCCGTCGGCATGGCGACCGCCTATTCGGAAAGCGCGCTCGCTCAGCTTTACAAGATCACCGACCATGACGGCCAGTATCGCGGCGGGCCGGCTTTCTACATTTCCCGCGGGCTGAATGCGCCCTGGGCCGGCGTCATCTTCTCTGTCTGCCTCATCATCGCCTTCGGCCTGGTCTTCAACGCGGTGCAGGCCAATTCCATCGCCGACGCCATGCAGGGCGCCTTCGGCATCGACAAGCTCTGGGTCGGCGTCGCCCTCGCCGTGCTGACGGCGGTGGTGATCTTCGGCGGCATCCGGCAGATCGCCCAGGTCGCCGAATATGTCGTGCCCTTCATGGCCGTCGTCTATCTCGGCATGGCGGTCTATGTCGTGCTGGCGAACATCACCGAGGTGCCGGGCATCATCGCCCTCATCGTCAAGAGCGCCTTCGGCATCGAGCAGGCGGCCGGCGGGGTGGCGGGCGCCATGCTGAACGGCGTCAAGCGCGGCCTCTTCTCCAACGAGGCCGGCATGGGTTCGGCGCCCAATATCGCGGCCGTCGCCACGCCTTCGCCGCACCATCCGGCCAGCCAGGGCTTCGTGCAGGCGCTCGGCGTGTTCATCGACACGATCCTGATCTGCACGGCGACGGGCATCATGATCCTGCTCTCCGGCGTGATGACGCCCGGCTCCGAACTTACCGGCACGCCGCTGACGCAGGAGGCCATGGTCGCCCATATCGGCGAGGCCGGCCGTTACTTCATCGCCATCGCCATCTTCTTCTTCGCCTTCACCTCGATCATCGGCAACTACGCCTATTCGGAGAATGCGATGGTCTTCCTGAAGCTCGACAACAAGGGAACCATCGCCGCGCTGCGCGTCGCCGTGCTGCTGATGGTCATCTGGGGCGCCTATACGACGGTGGCCGTCGTCTTCAACATGGCGGATGCGGCGATGGGCCTGATGGCCTCGGTCAATCTCGTCGCCATCGTGCTGCTCTCCGGCACCGTGGCGAAGCTGACGAAGGATTACTTCGACCAGAAGAAGATCGGCGAGCCGCGCTTCGATCCCGATGCCTATCCGGAACTGAAGGGCAAGATCGAGCACGCCATCTGGGCGCGCAAGTAACCTTGGAGACGCCGTCCGCCGGCGCCCGAAGGGGCCGGCGGACATATCATCCTATCGCTCACGGAAGGCCCGGGCGAACTGGTCGGCCAGCGGCTTGACGAAGTAGGAAAGCGCGGTCCTGCGCTCGGTCGAGATGAACACTTCCACGGGCATGCCGGGCAGCAGCCGGGCGGCGCCAAGCTTGTCCAGTTCCTGCGGCGTCACGTCGATCCGGGCGAGATAGTAGGTCTCGCCCGTTGCCGGGTCGCGGCTCGTCGCCGGCGATATCTGGGCGACGGTTCCCGCCAGCTCCGGCGTGGTGCGCTGATTGAAGGCCGAGAAGCGCAGGCGCGCCGCATGGCCGGCGGCGACCTGATCGATGGAGGCGGGCGATATGCGCGCCTCGATCGTGAGCCGCGCATTGTCCGGCACGATGGTCACCAGCACCTCGGCGGGGCTGACGACGCCGCCGACCGTGTAGACCTTCAGCTCGTTCACGACGCCCGAGATGGAGGCGCGCAGTTCCGTGCGCGAAAGGCGGTCCTCGATGGCCGCACGCCTATCCTGAAGCTCGGAAAGCTTTGTCACCACGAGGCCGAGTTCGCGCTGCGCCTCGGTCCGCGCCTGCTCGTCTACCGCAATGATCTGAATGCGGATCTCGTTCTTGCGGGTCCCGGCGCGCGCGATGGCGGCCGTTATCTCGCCGCGCTCGCCGGCAAGACGCGCCTGGTCGCGCCCCACGGTGTAGAGGCGGCCGTGCTCCACGAGCTGCTTGCGCACAAGGCGCTGCACCTTCTCATGCTCGGCGGAGATCAGCGTGATTTCGTCGCTCTTGGAAACACGTTGGGCTTCCAGGCCCGCCATCTCGTCGTCGATCTGGGCTATGCCGAGATCGAGCTGCTGCTTCTGGCTGCGGCGATGCTCCAGATTACCCTCGAAGAGCCGCGTTTCGCCCGCCATAGCAATGTCCGCCTCAGGTCCCTCGGCCATCAGACCTTGCGGAAAATCGATGCGGGAAAGGCCGTCGCGCTCGGCAAGAAGCCGCGCCCTGCGTGCGCCGAGATCGATCATCTGCGAACGGACGATGGACAGCTCCGCCTTGGTCTGGGCGTCCTCCAGCGACAGCAGCACCTGCCCCTCCTCCACGAAGTCGCCCTCGCGCACGGCGATCGCGCGAACGATCCCGCCGTCGCGATGCTGCACGGATTTCAGCTTCTGGTCGACGGCGACCGAGCCGGAGGCGATGACCGCCCCGGTCAGTTCCGCGGTCGCCGCCCAGCCGCCGATGCCCGCCAGAAGCAGGACGGCGAGCGAAAGGCCGGCCGCCATATGCCGGCCGAAACGGAACGGCTGCTCGTCCTCCTCCTCTTCGAGCGGAGCGGGATGGATGCTGTTGGGCTTCATCATCATGGCCATATCCCCTTGCTATGCCCTGCTTCAGGCGATGGCCTCCACGATGACCAGCGCATAGCGTCCGTTGAGCAGGATGGTGGTTTCATAGGTATCGTCGCGGTCGAAATCGGCCTCGATGACGGTGTGGTCGGTCGCCGCCGTCTCGTTGTATTCGTTGCGGTAGCGGATGCGCACATCATCCTCGTCGACATGGTCGCCGTAGATCTTGGCGAACTCGTTCTCGAACTCGTCGAAGACCTTTTCGAAGATGTCGTATTTCTTCATCTTCACCCTGTCGCCCGCCTTGAAATCGGCGATCTCGAAGACCGCAACCGCGGCGACCGGCTCCTGGGCGAACTCGAAGATGTTCCGGCCAAGCCCGCCTTCGAGAAGTGCGGGCGTCTGCCCGCCGGCCAGGAAGTGATCGTCGCCCGCCCCGCCGATGGCAGCCTCGAACCCCGAAATCGTATCCTCACCGATCTCGATGCCGCAGGCCGTGCCATTGACGAGATCGATGAAGACATCCTCGATCGCGGCGGAATAATCGAGCGTATCGCTTCCCTCGCCGCCGTCGTAGACATCCGCCACCGCGTCGAGGGCGGCCACCACCCGGTCGTCGCCGGCACCGGCCTGCACGACATCCATTCCGGCCCCGTCGTGGATCACGTCGTGGCCCTCGCCGCCGAGGAGGACATCGTCGCCCGCGTCACCATGAAGCTCGTCGTCGCCGGCCCCACCGTCGATGCGGTCGTTCCCGGCATCGCCCCGGGCAAGATCGTTTCCTTCGCCGCCCATGACGATATCCTCGCCTGCGCCGCCGGAAAGAACGTCGTCGCCGGCATCGCCGAAGAGGATGTCGTCGCCCTCTTCGCCGAACATCCGGTCGTTGCCGTCGCCGCCGGAGAGCCGATCGTTGCCGGCCCCGCCGAACACGATGTCATGGCCGGCGCCGGCATAGACCGTGTCGTGCCCTTCGCCCGCCACGATATGGTCGTCGCCCGCGCCGCCGAAAACGGTGTCGTCGCCGCTGCGCGCATCGATATTGTCGTTGCCGTCGCGGCCGTCGATCGTGTCACGGCAGACCGATCCGAGAATCCGGTCGTCGGCATCCGTGCCGATGACCACGTTTTCCGGCACGACCTTGAAAATCGCCCGCTGGGTGACCGAAAGCGCCCCGTCGGTCACCTGATAGGTGATGGTGACGAGGCCTTCCATCTGGGCCGCCGCCTGGAAGACCCACCCTCCCCCGGGCGAAACGGCGAGGTTGCCCGAGGAGACCTGAAGGTTGCGGATCGCCAGCGTATCGCCATCGGGGTCGGAGGCGTTGCGCAGGAGGTCGGACAGCGAGATCGCCAGGGCGATGCAGCCGGTGATGTCCATGAGATAGACCGGTCCCGTCACGCGCGGCGCGCGGTTGGTGCTATCGTCGTCGTCATCATCATCCTCGTCCACGACGCGCGGCGGCGGGCCGTCGTTGTCGTCGATCTCCGGAATACCGCCACCCGTCGGAGCACCGCCGCTCCGCCTGTTGTCGTTCGCCGAATCCACCGGGACGAAAGGCAGGGAAGGGTCGCGCCACGCCAGCGGTTTTTCCGGCGTCAGGAAATCCGAAAGCGATACGGCAGGCGGCATGGGAGCCGAGCCGCCGAACAGCTCGATAATCTGCGCGCTGGCAGACCCGACGGTGCCCTTCGGCAGGACGGAACCGGTCGTCACCGCGTCGTCCGGTTCCTCCGCCCGCTTCGCGGCGGCGAGCGGCTCGATTTCCTCCATCGGCTCCTCCGCCTCGCCCGCCGACGTCCTATCGTCGACAGGCTCGAACTTCTCGGCACGCGGCTCGGTCAGCCAGACCGGCAACATGGACTTCAGGTAGAGGACGAGGCCCACGAGGAAGAGAAGAACCACCTTCGGACCATGGGACTGCCGATCCATGCTCTTCAGGAGGTAGCGACTTGCCGATGGCACCGGCTTCGGCTCCGTCTGGGTGCCTTTCGCTTCGATGATCATGCCAGCAACCGCGCGGAAACCTGTGCGCGCCTTTCCTTCTTGCCATCGGGATCGACGGAGGGTTCCATGCGGCGCTGCTCGCCGCCGAGAATGCTCTCCTTCGGGCCGAAGGCGGTCAATTTTCCATTCTGCACCACGGCGACGAGATCGACGGCCGCAAGCGCGCTCGGACGGTGGGCGATCACCACGACGATGCCGCCGCGTGCCCGCACGCCCTGAATGGCGGCAGCCAACGCCGCCTCACCCTCGCCGTCGAGATTGGAGTTCGGTTCGTCCAGGATCAGCAGGAAGGGGCCTCCGTAGAGCGCCCGGGCAAGCCCGATGCGCTGGCGCTGGCCGCCGGACAAGGCCGCGCCCAGCGGGCCGATCCGGCTGAGATAGCCTTCCGGCATGCGCACGATCATCTCATGCACACCGGCGGCCTTGGCGGCCTCGACGACATGGCGCGAGTCGGCCTCCGCATTCAGCCGCGAGATGTTCTCCTCGACGGTCGCGTCCATGAGGGACACGTCCTGCGGCAGGTAGCCGATATAGTTGCCCCGCGCCTCGTCGCACCATTGCTCGAGTTCAGCGTCGTCCAGGCGCACGCTGCCGCGCAGCACCGGCCAGACGCCGGTCAGCGCCTTGACCAGCGTCGTCTTGCCGCCGCCGCTCGGCCCGATAATGCCGACCGCCTGCCCGGCCTTCAGCTCGAAGCTGACATCGGCGAGCAGCACGCGCCCGGACGAAGGCGCGGCCACGGTGATGTTCTCCACCTTGAGCGAGCGGACGGGTACCGGCAGGGGCATGGGCCGGCGCGCCTGCAAAAGCGCCACCACCGTCTCCTTGAGCCGGTTGTAGGCGGCCCGCGCGGAGACGAAATTCTTCCAGTTGGCGATTGCAAGATCGATGGGGGCAAGCGCCCGGGCGGAGGCGACGGAGGCGGCGATGATCGCGCCGGCCGACAGTTCCCCGCGAATGGTCAGATAGGCGCCGAGGCCCAGCACGGCCGATTGCAGGATCATGCGCAGGACCCGCGAGATCGCCCCGAAGGTACCGCTGATGTCGTTCGTGCGGGTCTGCAGCCGTAGATGCGCGTCGTTGGCCTTGTCGAAACGCCGCACCGCGCGGCGCGCGATGCCCATGGCCTTGAGGATATCGGCGTTGCGCGCGTTGGAATCGGCGATCGTGTTGCGGTTGATCACCGCCTCGTGCAGCGCCTTGGTTGAGCGGCGCGTCATCAGCTCGGTGACGACGGTCAGGATGGCGAGCACGAAGGCGCCGCCGATGGTCAGCGCGCCGAGGAAGGGATGCAGGATATAGACGAAGGCGAGGAACAGCGGCATCCACGGCAGGTCGAAGAGCGCAATGGGACCCTGGCTGCCGAGGAAGCCGCGAACCGTATCGACGTCGCGGCCGCGTTCCAGCGCCTCTGCGGTGGAAAAGCCGAAGCGCGGCATGTCGACCGCGACTTCATGGGCAAGCGGGGCGATCTTGCGGTCGAGTTTCGCGCCGACGCGCACGAGGACCTGGGAGCGGATGATGTCGAACAGGCCCTGGAAAAAGTAGAGGCCGACGGCAAGCAGGGAAATGGCGAGCAGCGTCGCCACCGAGCCGCTCGACAGCGCCCGGTCGTAAACCTGCAGCATGTAGATGGAGCCGGTCAGCGCCAGCATGTTGATGATGCCGGAGGTGGTGAAGAGAAAGAGGAAGACACCGCGGAATCCCCGGGTGAGCTGCTCGCCCCCCTTGCTCAGCGATGCGTTCCTGGCGTCCTTGGCGTGCATGTCGATATCCCCTGAACCATCCTTTGTTGCTGGACGGAACCGCCGAACGAGATATTTGTCGGCGGCCCCGCGGCTCTGGTCTCTGCGGATCAGAGGTTGAAGTCGCTCTGCGCGAGGTTATGGGTTCCCTTGATGCTGAACTTGAAATCGGCATCGACATTGCCCGTGGTATTGCCGGAAACCACCGTGTAGTCGCCGTCGGCGCGGGTCTCGTAGGTCACCAGCAACTGGCCCCGGTCGGTGAAGGCTCCTGTCACCAGCGTGAAGGTCTGGTTGCCGTTCGTCGCACCGTTGGCGTCCACGGCCGACAGGTCGAGCCGGTCGCCCGGCTGGAAGCCGAGGATCGTGTCGCCGTTGGCATCGGCTGCCGAGAGGAAGCGGAAGGTGTCGTTGCCAGCCCCGCCGTCCATGATGTTGACCGCCGCGCTCGCCGTGATCGTATCGTTGCCGGAGCCGGTGACGATGTTCTCGATATTCCAGAGCGTGTCCGTGCCCGTCTGGGTACTGGAGACGCTGCCGCGCATCATGTAGCCCGTGCCGAGATCGGCTGTGATCGCCGCGGTGATCGACGCCATGTCCAGCGTGTCGATGCCGACGCCGCCGTTCATGTCGTCGCCGTAGTAGGTATCGTTGCCGTCACCCGCTTCCGCGACGAAGAGGTCGTTGCCTTCGCCGCCGAACACCGTGTCGTTGCCGGCGCCCGCATTCACCAGGTCGTCGCCGCCCTGGGCAAGGATGCGGTCATCCCCGGCCTCGCCATAGACCATGTCGGCATCCGCCCCTCCGAACACGTCGTCATTGCCGGCGCCGGCGAAGATGACGTCGCGGCCATCGCCGCCGTCGATGAAGTCGTCGCCCGTCCCGCCGCGGATGATATCCGCGCCACCGGCACCGGTCAGGACGTCGTCACCCTCGTGGCCGATGATGGTATCCGCGCCGGCAGCGCCCGTCAGGACATCCGCGCCCGGCGTTCCGACACGAACCGAGGGAGATGCCGGCGGCACGACGACACCGTCTCCATCATCGTCATCGTCTAGCGTATCGCCATCATCGTCGTCATCGGTATCGCCGCCGCCGGGAGTGTCGTCGTCCTCATCTTCATCTTCATCTTCATCTTCATCGTCGTCGTCGTCGTCATCCTCCTCCTCATCGTCGTCTTCATCGTCACCGTCGTCATCCTCGTCCGGCTGGTCGTCGTCCTCGTCGTCCTCGCCGTCATCGGGATTGTCGCCGTCATCATCGTCGTTACCGTTGTCGGGTGTGTCGTCCTCATCGTCGACATTGCCGAAAATGTCGTCGTCGTCGCTGTCCGCGGCATTGGAGCCGTCGGTGTCGAAGACGTTTTCCGGAAGTCCGGTGAGACCCGTGTTGCGCTTGATGATCTCGGCGAAGGTGATACTGTTCTCGCCGGTGAACATGGAGTCGTCGAAGATCTCCAGATAGTAGAGCTTGTCGCCGTGCTGCAGGCGGTTGAGCTGCTCCAGGAAGATATAGCCGAAGGTCGAGCCGAGCTGGCCGGCCATCGGTTTTTCCATGAGACCGCCCACCCACAGGTCCATCGTCTCGAACCCGTCGGGATAGGCCTGCTGCAGCTTGGCCAGCATGGCAGTGGAGATGGCGTTGCGCTGGGCGAAGTCGGCCCAGCCCGTATAGGGACGCAGCGCCGTCAGATGGGTCTTCTCGTAGAGTTCGGCGCGCACCGTGTTGAACGGCGCGATCCCCATGTCCCGCCCACGGAAGATGTTGAGGGCGGCAAGGTCCAGCGGCCGGCCGACGAGCTGGTTGCGCAGCGCGTTGACCACATCCACGTCGATCGCCTGATGCGGCACCTCGACCGAGCCGGCGATCAGCGCGTCGATGCCGAGGCTCGACAACTGGCCCGGATTGAGGAAGGCCTGGACCAGCGAGATCTGCTGGAGCTGGCCGTTTCCATCGACGTAGCTGACCGTCTCATTGAGCATCGAATGGCCGAAGCGGTAGGCCGCCTGGGAGAACTCGACGGAGATGGAGGCATCGACATCCGGGTCGTAGCCCTCGAAGCCATGCTCGTCGTCGCCGTCGAAGCCGCCGGCCATGGCGGTCGCGAATTCGGTGAAGACCACGCGCTGGTATTCGGCGATGTTCATCATCCGGGCCGCTTGGAAATATTCGGCCTCGGTCCATGCGCCATCGGTCTGGGCCTTGATCTGGTCGACCCAGTAATTGTGGTTCCTGGCCCAGATCGTGTGCATGGAGGTCAGCATCACGTTCTCGTTGGCCCGGCCGTCACCGGCGATGAAGTAATGGCCGATGGCGTCGAGATCGAGCTGGCCCGGGCTGGAATAGACCGGGATGAAGTCGATCAGCAGCGGCTGGCCGGAGCCGTCGAAGTTGGAGATATCCTCCGATGTCAGCTCGCCGCCGCCGGTCATCACGCGGTAGTTGTCGCGCAGGTGGCTGAGCGTGGGCAGCAGCGCCCGACCCGTGGCGTCCACGTCGCCCGCCAGCAGGTAGGCGGTCTGCACGGCCTGGCCGTTGCTGCCGACCTCCCATTTGCGCAGGACGTCCGTGATCGCGTTGTGCGAGCCGTAGGCCTGGTTCTGGTCGACATAGGGCGAGGTGTTGTTGATGTACTCGGCCGGAACGCCGTTGACGCCCGTGCCGGGCACGATGTTGGAGCGCGGTGCGTCGATCGGGAACGAGGAGGAGCCGATGGCGACATAGCCCGGCTGCCCCTTGGCCACGAAGTCGAGCCCGTGGTCGAAATACTGGCCGAAGAAGGTCAGCAGGCTCGTCCCGCCGAAGCTGTTCGGAATGCTCTCCTCGACACCGTTGCCGTCATTGTCCTGGTTCGACAGGATGTCGGAGATTTCCCGCGGCGTGAGCGCCGTTTCACGGATTCCCGAAGCACCGTCCGTATAGTGCGCCTCCGTCAGCCGGATGAACGGATTGCCGCCCGCGCCCCAGTGGGGATGTCCGGCATTGTTGCCGTAGCCGGAGGAATCCCGGTCAAAGGCGGGATCACGCACCATGTCGAGCAGATCTTCCAGGTCCTCGTCGTCGAGAGCCGTTCCGCCAGTCGACGAACCGTTCTGGAACTGCGGCGGCACCGTTCCGGTGAAGGTGATCGAATGCGTGCCGTTCGAGAACGTCTGCGTGCCGTTGCCGTTGCTTGCCAGCGAATAGCTGGAGATATCCTCGCCGGGCGCAAGCTGGATCACGTCCTGCGGTCGGACATTGCCGATGACCGTATCGTTGCCGCCGTTGGAACGGAAGACGATGCGGTGGGCCGAGGACAGGGCCGAGAAGTTCACGACATCGTCACCGCTGCCGCCGTTCAGCGTGATGGTGCTGGTCAGGAGGCTGGTGCCACCGAAATTGCCGACCGCATTGAACGTGTCGCCGCCGCCCATGCCGTCGATGACGATCTCCTCGATATTGTCGAGTTCGGCAATGATCGCGGCATTGTTCGTGGCGCCCCGGGCGATGACGATTTCGGTATTGGCGTTCAGTTGCGCGGCCGTGTTCCCGGCAAGCGCGAGCCAGGCGGCGCGTGTGTAGATATTGTAGGTCTCCGCCGTCGCATTGCCGACGACGCGCATGGTGTCGGTATTGCCGCCGCCGTCCACGAAATCGCGACCATCGCCGGCATTCCAGACGACGAGGTCGTCGCCGGTGCCGCCGGAGACCGTATCGTTGCCGCCGCCGGCCATGATGATATCGTTGCCGCCATTGCCGTTGAACACCGTGCCGGCGGCGTCGCCGAGCAGGATTTCCGCGCCGTTGCCGCCATTGGTGGGGGTCGTGTCCACCTGCACGCTCACATTGGCGGTATCCGTGGCGGTGCCATCAGAGACCGTGTAAGTGAACTGGCGGGCGTCTGTCGTCGTGCGGGTCACGTTGATCACGCCGGCCGCCAGGGCGACGGCAAACTGCCCCTGCCCTTCGGTCGCATTCGTGATGTTCAACGCCTGTCCGTCGGCGTCGGTGTCGTTGGCCAGGAGCATCCAGACCGGAACGCTGAAATTGCCGGTGAAATTGGTCAGGATGGCATCGTTGCCCGCATTGGGCACGTCGTTGACGGGAACGACGTTGATCGTCGTCGTCGCAATGTTGCTGTCGAGGAAACCGTCGTTGACGGTGACCTGGATGACGCGCGGGATGCTGCTCGGGGTCTGCGAGTTGTTGCGGAACTCGATCGCCTGGAGGGCAGCCTGCCAGTTGGCGATGTTCGGCTCGTTGCCGGTGAGGGTCACGACGATCTGTCCGCCGATGGCCTGCACGCTGCTGTTGATATTGCCCGGCAGGTTGCCCGGAATATCGAAGCTGTCGCCGGCCTGCGCATTGGTAAGGACGACGCGGGCCGAGACGATCCGGTCGTTCTCCACGATCAGCGGATTGCTGGCGATGGGAACATCAGCCCCGGTCGCCGTTCCGTTACCCTCCGTGAAGGTCGCCTGATAGTGTACGTTCTGCGCGGTGACGCCGGTAATGTTGAGATTGTCGACCCAGGCGACGTCGTTGTCGTTGTCCATGGCCGAGACCGTGAACCGGATGAACGCACCTGCCGTGAACGGCCCGGTCAGGGCCAGCGTGCCGGTGGAGGTGTTGTTGCCGGATGTGCTGCCGATGGTCACGAGGGTTTGCAGGTTGGCCGGGTTCCCATCACGGGAGAACTCGACCAGAACGGTCTCGCCAGCCTCGATGTTCTCGCCGTAGTCGAAGGAGACGGTGGCCGAGACCGCGCCGGCCAGCCCGGCGACGCCGCGCTGGATGACCGCACCGTTGCCGACGCCCTGGCTCGCGCCGTCGAATTCGAGCCGGTTGTTGCTGATGCGGATCTGGCCATTGTCCGAGGTCGAGCTTCCGTCGTCGCCGGTCTCCGCCCAGTCGTCGGTCCATATGCCGTCATTGTCCGTGTAGCTCGTCGAGTTGAAGGTCTCCGAGCGCGTCGCCGACGTGCGCTGGAGATAGAGCTGCGGCGGCGTGAACACGACCACCTGATCGCGGAACTCCAGCCGCTCGATATTGCGCAGCGTATCGACGCCGTCCGAAATCAGCGGGCGACCGGTGACGGCGTCGTCGATATTGCTGACATTCACATGCGTGACCGTCACGGTGCCGTCGCCATTGGCCGTGATCGTGTAGTTGAAGCTGCCGTCGTCGTTCTGCAGATTATCGTTGAACACGGCCGTGTCTATATCAGAATCATCACCGTCATTAGCGATGATTTCACGTACGATATGCATCTGACTGGGTACGATCTCACGCGCGACGAGCAACTCGAACATCGTCTTGCCGATCCACGCTATCGGAACGAAGGTCCCCTCGTTGCCGGTGAACGTATGCTTGAGCGAGTAGATCGTGGCGATCTCGTTATCGGCGTCGTTCTCCTCGCCGAGACCGACGATGCGGATGCGGACATTGAGCCGCGCATTGCCGTCGATGAAGTCGTCGCCGCCATTGCCCTGCAGGCGGTCGCTTCCCCCGCCGCCAAGCAGGATGTTGCCGCCGGTAAAGGCCACGACGGCCTCGCTGTTGCCTTCCGGCACGTCCGACACGAGGTCGCCAAGCAGCGCGCGCAGGCCCTCGATGCGGGCGAGTCCGGCCTGGCTGAGTTCGTCCTTGAAGAACAGGGCCTCGGTGTTGTTGACGGTCGGCACCGCCGGCAGGTCGCCGGCCGCCCGGTCGTCGCCGCGCAGGTTGTCGTTGCCGTCGCCGCCCGAAAGCGCCTCGACCTTGTCGAAGCGGTTGCGCAGGATATCCTGCTCCTCGGTCGTGAAGATGCGGATGCGCATGTCGGCGTCCGCGTCGAACTGGGCGCCCTGATAGCTCGCCCAGTCAAAGCCGAACATGCCCTCGTTGCGCATGACGCTTTCGCCCTGAACCATGATGTCGTCGCCTGATTCCGCGTCGAAATCGTGCTCGTCGGAACCGGCGAACATCACGTCATGGCCGAGGATGGTCGAATTGAAGAACAGCTCGGAATTGTCACCGGCCGTGGTGTCGAAGCCGCCGCCGGCCTCCAGCCAGTCGTCGCCCTCGTTGCCGAGCAGGAAATCCGCGCCGTCGCCGCCGAGCAGGAAGTCATCGCCCTCGCCGGCAAAGATTTCCGTGCTGTCCACGCCGGCAAAGACGACGTCCTTGCCCTCGCCGCCCATCAGGATATCGAGGCCGTTGGAACTGGAGATGACATCATCGCCGGCGTCGCCCTTGATGAAGTCGCCGTCGTCGCCCTCGTCCAGGATCACGTCGTCGCCGGCGCCGCCCATGATGAGATCGACGCCCTGGCCGCCCTCGATATAATCGTTGCCGGCATCGCCCCAGATCGCGTCGTCGCCAAGATCGCCGATCAGCACGTCACGGCCGGCCGAGCCGCCGAGCACGACATGCTCGCCGCCGAAGAAGCGCAGATAGTTCTGGTAGTATCCCTGGAAGGCGGTCGGCATGTCGCGTTCCACCTTGGTGAGGCCGAGCGCCTCGAGCACCGCGTCGTTGCCGAGCGGGTCCTTGCCGGCTGCCGCGCCGTTGTAGTCCTGCTGGTACTGGACGTTGACCTCGAGGACATGGTCGTACTTGGTGAAGGAATCGATACCGATATGGTGACGCACCTCGTCGTCCGCCGTGCCGCGGATGCCGTCCGCGCCGGGCATGGTGATGTCCGTATTCGCCATGATCATCTTCGAGAAGGCGTTGTTTTCCAGCGCATCGATGAAGTTCAGGCCCTGGGTACGGGTCAGATAGTAGAAGCGGTCGGCATCCTGCAGCGCCTCGAGCTGCGCCTCGAAGATCGCCGTGAAGGTGGAGCCGAGCATGCCGCCGAAGAGAAGGATCTTCTCGGCAAGGCCACCGATCCACAGATCCACATTGTCGAGGCCGCCCTTGTCGGTAGCATATTGGCCCGCGCCGTTGATGAAGGCGACCCGGTCGGCGATATCGGACACTGTGACGCCGTCCGCCTCCACCCCGAACACCAATTCCCACGCGGCGGCGCGCTTGTCGGCAAGCGTCAGCGCGGTGGTAATGGCGGCATGCGTGCCGTAGGCCGCGATGAAATTGACCACGGAGAGCGGGTTCTTGAGGCCGACGGCGAACTCGGTCCAGTTCGCATAGGGCTTCAGGAAGCTGTGGCCGGTCGCGGCGAAAAGCTGCTCGCGGGCCTGGTTGAGGGAAGGCATGCCGGTGTCGCGGCCGCGGGCGATGTTCATCGCGGCAAGGTCGAGCGGCAGGCCGAGCAGGTTGTTGCGCAGGGCATCAACGACGAACTCGTCGATGGCGTTGCCGCGCACATTGGTCAGCCCGCGAACGATGGCCCCGGCGGCCTCCTCATGCGAGACACCGCCGTCGCGGTCGAAATCCACCGGATCGAGGAAGGCCTTGATCAGGCCCTCGTCGACGACGTCGAGATGGTTGGTCGCGGCATCTGCGGAGAAGAACGCCCGCGGCAGGCTGTCCGTGAGCATGGAATGGCCGAAGCGGTACACGACATTGGCGAACTCGGCGAAGATCGCCGGATTGATGTCGGTCACCGAGTTGAACACGAAGGGATCGACAGCCGGCTGGACCTTGCGAGCGAACTCCTCGAAGACGAGATGCTGGTATTGCATCTCCGTCGCGAAGCGCGCGGCCTGGAAGATGCGCTCACCATCCCAGACAAGGGGGCTGTTCTCAATATAGGCGTTCTTGTCGATCGTGCCTTGCAGGCTTGCCTTGATCGATGCCAGCGCAGCCGCGTCGATATCGACCGCCAGCCACTCATTGACGAAGGCGAGGTCACCCTCTTCCAGAATGGTCAGCTTCTGGATCACCGTCTGGCGATTGTGCTCGGAGTGGAAGATATGGTGGACGGCCGTCAGGCCGAAATTCTCGTTGCCGCGCCCGTCGCCGGTGATGAAATGGCGGCCGAGCAACTCATCGTCATACTGGCCGGCGGGCAGCGGGGTTTCGGTTCCGTCGATCCGGCCATCGGCATTGAGATCGTTCACGACATTGTCCGCGTCGGCCGTCTTCAGCGCGCCCGTCTGGCTGTTGAACGGATTGGCCGTATGCGCGATGTCGTCGAGGAAGGCATGGCCGATGCGCACGGCCCCGGCGGCGAACGTGTTGACCGCAACCGGCAGGCTGCCCGAAACAAGGCTCGACGGCGTCCCATCCGGGTTGATGCCGGTGACGATCTGCGGCAGCCCGTTGGCGCCGCGGATGAACTCGCCATAGGCGTCGGTATGGATCAGCGGGATATTGAGCACGTCGCCGTCGGTCAGCTCGATGCCCAGAAGGTTTTTCGCCTGCGCCTTTACGTCGTCCCATGTGGCAAGCCCACCGTCCTGCCCGCCCAAGAGCCGCCCCGTGGCGACCGGCCCGTTCGGTCCCATGACATATTCGCGCAGGAAGACCTGATGGGAGGCATGCGAGGTATAGGTCTGGTTCTGGTCGACGAAGGGAGTCGTCGTGTTGCGCTGGGTCGGCACGCCGTTCTCGTCGAAAACGGTCTCAGAGCGGGTCAGCACCATGAAGCGCATGGAAGGCGGCAGGTCGTCGGCATTGCCGAGTATTCCGTCAGCCCCGGCGATCAAGGGGTCATCAGCCTTCAGCGGAATGAAGATCGAACCATTGCCGCCCTTGCTGATAAGGTCGAGGCCATGGTCGAAGAACTGGCCGAAGAAAGTCATCCAGGCGTTGAATGGCGCGGAAATACCCTCGTCGGGCGCGACGTTCGGGATGACGAGCGAGCCGTTCTGGATGACCAGCCCCTTCTCCTCGGCGAGCGCGAGGAAACCGGCATTCGGGTCCGCCGCCAGCGCATTGGCGCGGTCGAGCGCAAGGCCGCTTTCGGCGACGCCCGTGGCCGCATCCTGTATGGCGTCGATGAGGCCGGCGACCGCGGCCGGGTCGGCATTGGCCGCATAGGCGGTAGTGGCGGCGTTCAGCACCGTCATCGCGGCGTCGAAGGCCGTCTGGGCCGTGACGGCCATGGCGGCGGCCTGCGCTTGCGTGACGCGCGCGGCCATCAGTTCCGCCAGGTCCGCATAGGGATCGGCCGATTCCGCGAAGACGAGCGCCGCATAGAGGGCGGCCGGATTGTTCGCGCTCATGTCGGCGACGAGGTTGGAGATGACGCGCGGATCGGTATCCACGACATTGCCGGTATGGCCGCCATTCAAACCGGTGCCGGGGAAGGTGGATGTGCCATCGACGCCATAGTTGGTATTCGTAACGGGGCCGAGCGGGCCGGGGCCGAGGGAGAAGGGCGTTTCCGCGCCGCCGTCGATATAGTTCGGGTCGAGGTAACGCGGCATCGGCTGGTCGGCCGCTCCCCAGAGTTCGCGTCCTTCCAGGAGGTTGTTGTAGCTGCCGTCGACCGTCCTCAGGCCGAAGGGCGTCTTGGCGTCCGGCACGGCGCGCGCGGCGGCCGCGTCGAAGGTCAGAGGGTTGGTGTACCAGGCGCGGTCCGTGATGGGGTTGCCCTGCGCATCCAGCCGGATCTCGGTGATCGGCGTTCCGTTGGAGTGGGCTTCGGCGATCTTAATCTGCTTCAGGATGAATGTGAGATCGTGCTGGTTGAGATGTATGGCCATGATACCCTCCATGCCCCTCGGGCCGCGAAAATCGGGCCGCAGGCGCACCAGGCGCAAACGGCCGGTTGAAACCACATGCGCCGTCCGCAAGAGGACGGTGTAAATTCGTGGAGACTGGTGTAGGATCGCTCGAAATGCGCGTCGCGGTAGCGGCGCGGCTTGCCCCGGCAAATCCCCTTCCAGTTCGATGTTCGCAGCTTGATCCCATCGAGGGCTGGCCGGCAGGGGAGAAGGTCCAAGCCCGGACTGGACCTTCGGCGATGTTGCGACCGGATACTTTAGGCTGACCTGATATGCGACTTTGGTCTGATATGCAGTCCTGGCAGAAGCGTCTCGGGGAAACCCTCCGCGTCAGCGTCTATGCGCGTTTCCTGTTGATTTCCGGGACGATCGTGCTTGGGATGATGACCATCCTGGCGCTCTTCGTCAGCTCCCATGTGAAGGCGGTGAGCATCAGCTCCACCGCGCAGACCGACGCCTTCTACATGACGGCCTTCGTGGCCCCGCTCGTCCAGGATATATCGGACGACACGCTGCTTCCTGCCGAGACCATCGCCCAGCTCGACAGGCTGATGCATATCGCCACCGTGGACAACGACGTCGAGATGGCCCGTATCTGGCGGCGCGACGGAACGATCCTCTACAGCACGGACAAGGCCACCATCGGCACCAGGGCGGACCTGTCGGGCGCCGAGATCGCCTTTCGCGGGGAGGTCATCGGCCATGTGGAGCAGGTATCGGACGATGTAGGCAGGCATTTCGGCGCACGGGGCATGCCCCTGTTCGAGGTTTATGCCCCCCTGCACAGCCTGGAGACCGGCGCCATCATCGCCGTGGGAGAGTTCTACAAGAACGCGCAGCCGCTGATCGACCAGATCTCCTCGGCCAATACCACCATCTGGTCGACGACCGCTTCCGTCTCGGTGATGATGATGGGCATGCTCTTTCTGCTCGCGCGGCGCAGCAACCGCATTATCGTCGAGCAGCGGGACCGGCTGAAGCGGCGCGCGGCCAAGGCAAGCGCGCTCGCGCGCCAGAACGAGAAGCTCCGGGGCCAGTCCGACCTCGCCAAGCTGCAGGCGATCAAGGCGAACGAGGACCTTCTGACCGATATCGGCTCGACCTTGCATGACGGGCCGATCCAGTCGCTCGCGCTGCTGGTGCTGAAGCTGAGCACAGTCGGCACCGACGCACGGCGCATCGTGGAGGATTGCGCGGAATCGGCCAGGCTGGCGGGCGGGGTGGTGCATGACCTGCGCGACATGGCCACCGGCCTCGTCCTGCCGGAGCTGGAGGACCTCGCGGTGGAGCAGGTGGTGCGCCTTGCCGTCGACCGGCACGAAACGCTGACCGGCACGAGCGTCGCGCTCGATATCGGCCCGCTGCCCGCCCAGCTTCCCCCCGCCTACAAGATCTGCATCTTCCGGGTCATCCAGGAAAGCCTTCACAACGCCTTCCAGCATGCGGGCGGCGCGGACAGGCAGGTCTCGGCCGCCTGGAGCGACGAAGGAATCTCCATCGTCATCCGTAACGGCCCGGCGCGCAGCGAGCCGCGCGAACAAGCGCCCCCGCGGCAAGTCCCCGGCCTTGGCGTGACCGGCCTGCGGCGCAGGCTGCGCGCGCTCGGCGGAAGCCTCTCGGTCGCCACGGTGCCCGGCAGCGGAACGGTGGTGACCGCCGCGCTGCCGGTCGATCCGCGCATGATGGAGTCAGTTCCGACGCATCTCGGGCGAAATGCCGAAGTCCGGGTTCAGCCGCTGGGCCGCCAGGACAACCTCGATCCGGTTCCGGGCGCTTAGCTTCTGCATCAGAATGCTCATGTAGTGCTTGACCGTCTTTTCGCTGATCTGCAGGCGCGTCGCGATCTCCTTGTTGGTCTTGCCGCGCAGGAGAAGGCGCACGATCTGCTCTTCCCGGATACTGAGACGGATTGCCTGGGCCGCGGCCCGGCGCAGGGTCGCATCGCGCAGGGCGCTGATCACCTTCGTGGCGAAGCTCTGCGTGATGAAGGTCTCCCCGCGCAGTACGGCGTGGATGGCGCTGTAGAGTTCCTCGGCGGTGCTGCCCTTGATGACATAACCGCTGGCGCCGGCATCGAGCGCCCGAACCGCGCTGTCCACCCCGACGGAGGCGGTGAAGGCGATCGTCTTCGTATCAGGCCTTTCAAGACAGATGGTCGCGATGGCGTCAAAAACGTCACCGGGCATTGCGAGGTCGAGAACGATCACATCCAGTTGCCGGGTCATGGCGGCCCTTACCGCATCGGCAGCAGATGCACCTCTCTCGACGATGGCGAAGTCATTGAACCTTGAGAAGATATTCACCAACCCTTCTAGCAGGATCGGATGATCGTCGAAAAAACCGATAGAGACTTTACTCATATGAACTCCCCACAGTCGTCCTTGATCGGCGATGTGAAGGGTAGTCCGTCTCTATAATTTCGTAAAACGAAAAATTAAGGAATAGTTACTTTCTGCGCGCGGCTCTTTTCTTGCATCCGCTAGGGCGCAATTGAATTGGCGTAAAGACATTAAAGAAAAGTAATTTCAACCACCTGAATTCATTATCTTATAAAGGTTTTCTGAATTGCCTCGCCATGCCGGCCGAACTACAGCTTGGCCTTCGTGGAGCGGGGTGTCGACAGGAGAAGGCTTGTCTCGCTTCCCGTGATGCCGGGCACCAGACGGATCTTGCGCAGGACGGCATCGAACTCGGCAAGGCTCGCCGCGCTGAGCTCGACCAGCAGGTCCCATCGGCCGTTCGTCGTGTGGATCTGCGCGATCTCCGGAAAGCCACCGAGCGTGCGGATCACCCGGTCCGTCACATGACCTTCGATCTCGATCATCATGACGCCGCGCACGACATCCTCCAACGCGTCTGCCCGCAGCATCACCGTATAGCCGAGAATGGTTCCGTCCTGCTCCATGCGCTCGATGCGCCCGCGCACGGTCGCCCGTGAAGCGCCGGTTTCAAGCGCGAGGTCCGAAACGCTACGGCGGCCGTTACCGCGCAACAGGGTCACGATCTTGCGGTCGAGGTCGTCCATGCCAGATTGATCTCCAGGCTTTACAATTTGATCGATATGGCATTCCGAGATGCCAAAATTCAATATTCAATCTGCCACTTGAGGATTCTAGAGTGGGGAAAACCACATGGGAGCACACTATGGATTGCACGCTGATCGGCGCCCCCCTGCAAATCGGTGCAGGACAACTCGGCTGCGAGATGGGGCCGAGCGCCCTTCGCATCGCCGGCCTTCGCACGGCGCTGGAAGAACTGGGCCACACGGTCAAGGACATCGGCAATCTCACCCCGCGCGCCTTTGACCAGATGCCGCATCCGAACAAGGCCGTGCATCACCTCGGCGAGACGGTTGCCTGGGTCGAGGCACTGTCGGCCGCAGCCTACGAGCATGGCGGGACCGGCATGCCGATCTTCCTCGGCGGCGACCATGCGATCTCCGCCGGCACCGTTCCGGGCCTTGCGCGCCGCGCCGCCGAACTCGGCCGTCCGCTCTTCGTGCTCTGGCTCGACGCCCATACCGACTTCCACAGCCTCGAGACGACCGCCAGCGGCAACCTGCACGGCACGCCGGTCTCCTACTACACGGGTCAGCCGGGCTTCGAAGGCTATTTCCCCGCGCTCGCCCATGCCGTTCCCACGGAAAACGTCTGCATGATCGGCATCCGCAGCGTCGATCCGGCCGAGCAGGCCGCCATCCGCAAGACCGGCATCACGGTGCACGACATGCGCGTGATCGACGAGCATGGCGTCGCCGTCCTGGTGCGCACCTTCATCGAGAAGGTCCGCGCCGTAAATGGCCTCCTGCATGTCAGCTTCGACGTCGACTTCCTGGAGCCCGAAATCGCACCGGCCGTCGGCACGACCGTGCCGGGCGGGGCGACGTTCCGCGAAGCGCACCTGATCATGGAAATGCTGCACGACAGCGGCCTCGTATCGAGCCTCGACATCGTCGAGCTGAATCCCTTCCTCGACGAGCGCGGCAAGACCGCCAAGCTGCTCGTCGATCTCGTTGCCAGCCTGATGGGCAAGCGGGTGATGGATCGCCCGACCGTCGCAGGCTGAACTCTGCCGTTCTTACTGGAGGAAACATGACCACCGAACCGAAACTGAACGTCGTTCCGTTCGTCAGCGTCGACGACATGATGAAGCTGGTCCTGAAGGTCGGCATCGACCGGTTCCTGACGGAACTGGCCGCCGTCATCGAGGAGGATTTCCGCCGCTGGCCGGTCTTCGACAAGACCCCGCGCGTCGCCTCCCATTCGCAGGAAGGCGTCATCGAGCTGATGCCGACCAGCGACGGCACGCTGTACGGCTTCAAATATGTCAACGGCCACCCGAAGAACACGCGTGACGGCCGCCAGACCGTGACGGCCTTCGGCGTTCTTTCCGATGTCGGCAACGGCTATCCCATGCTGCTGACCGAGATGACGATCCTGACCGCGCTGCGCACCGCGGCGACCTCGGCCGTCGCGGCGAAGTACCTCGCCCGCCCGAACGCCCGCACCATGGCCATCATCGGCAACGGCGCACAGAGCGAATTCCAGGCCCGCGCCTTCAAATCGCTCCTCGGCATCGACACGCTGCGCCTCTACGACCTCGACGCCTCGGCAACGCGCAAATGCGCCCGTAACCTTGCCGGCCTCGGCTTCACCATCGTGGAATGCTCCTCGGTCGAGGAAGCCGTCGAGGGCGCCGACATCGTCACCACCGTTACCGCCGACAAGCAGTACGCGACGATCCTTTCGGACAACCATGTCGGCCCGGGCGTGCATATCAACGCGGTCGGCGGCGACTGCCCCGGCAAGACCGAACTCAGCAAGGATATCCTGCTGCGCTCGGACATCTTCGTCGAATATCCGCCTCAGACGCGCATCGAGGGCGAAATCCAGCAGCTTGCCCCCGAGCACCCCGTCATCGAACTCTGGCAGGTGATGACCGGCGAGGTCGAAGGCCGCCGGAGCGCCGACCAGATCACGCTCTTCGACAGCGTCGGCTTTGCCATCGAGGACTTCTCGGCGCTGCGCTACGTGCGGGACAAGATCTCCGAGCACGGCATGTTCGCCGAACTCGACCTTCTCGCCGACCCTGATGAGCCCCGCGACCTCTACGGCATGCTGCTGCGCTGCGAGAAGAAGCTGAACGCCGCTTAAGGCCGGCGCCGCGGACGCCCCCTCGGGCGGCATCCGCGGCAATGCCCTAATTCTCGAAAAGCACGAAGGCGGCCCAGACAAGCGGGTCGTGCGCCGTCGGGATTTTCCCCTCGATGGCGTCCCGCCGCGTGTCGCGCAGGGCGGCCGCATAGGTCCGCCCCTGTTTCAGGTGCTCGTAGAACCGCACCATGAAATCGGCCGTGCCGTCGTCGGCAACGGGCCAGAGGGTGAGAAGCGCGCGTTTCGCGCCGGCAAGGCTCGCCGCGGTCGGCAGGCCCCGCACGCCGCCGACGAAGGCTTCGTCGCCACGCCCCGTCTCGCAGGCGGACAGCACGAGGAGATCGAGACCGGAGAGGTCCCAGCCCATCAGCTCGAAAGCGTAGAGCCGGCCGTCGGTCTCGTCCCGGTGCATGGCGCGCGCGTCACCGGAATAGGCGAGGATGACCTCGCTCTGCCACAGCGTATCGACATTGCTCGCACCGCCGTTCCTCGGGCTGCCATAGGCGCCGTGCGTGGCGAGATGGGCCACCGCCGCTCCGGCCATGCGCGCGCGCAACGCCGCCTCGCTCGCCTCTCCGCCAGTCAGGGTCTCCACCGTGACGCCCGGGCCGGCCAGCGCCTGGCCGATCGCCTCGACCTCGCGCAGCGTGCCCGGCAGGGGCGTCGCCCCCGCCTCTCCGTCCTTCGCATAATCGATCCCACCGGCAAGGACCACCCGGCCTTGCGCCGGCAGCGCGCCATCCGTCACCGCCCGGTAGAGCGCCTCCGGCTCCGTCAGCAGCCGCAGGGTGAAACGCTCCTCCAGAAGCTTGCCTTTCGGGTCCTCCAGCAGGGAGAAAGGCAAGGCGAAAAGCCGCCCGTCCGGCACGATGAAGAGCGTCTCAGTGCCCGCGAGCACATCCTCGACCGGCGCGATGAGCCGCGAGTGCAGCCGGGCGAAGGCACGCTCGCCGATATCGACCAGCAGCCCGCGATTTCCGCCGCTGCGCTCGCGCGTCTGGAGCGCGGCGACGAGCTGCGCGTCGCTCGCCAGGAGATCGCGCGGATCGCCGAGCGCGCGCAGGACGGGCGCCGCATTCTTGCGCCACACAATGGCATAGAGCCGCGTGTCGGCGATGGCGTCGGCCGCATCCCGGTCGGCGCGCCACTTGCGGGTCGTGAAATACTGGACGAGCGCCTGGTCCGCGCCAAGAAGGTCGCGCGGCGTCGGCAACGTGCTGGCCAGCACCTTTTCGCGGTCGAGATCGTAGCGCGAGACGAGACGATCGTTGAGCTCGCCCTCCAGACGCTTCGTCTCGGTGAGATAGCTATAGGCCAGATCCTGCTCCACATCCGCCGCGAAGGTTTCCCGGGTGATGCGCGACAGGCGGTCGATGCGGTCGAGCAGGCCGGCGGTCTGCCTATCCGCCGGGTCGATCATGCGGGAAAGCTTCAGCACGTTGTCAGCGTCGTCGGTCGCCAGCGAAGGCCAGCGCTGGGCGGCATCGGCAAAGGCCGGAACGGCCGCGGGGTCGCGTTCGGCAAGCCGCGCGTAATCGTAGAGCATGTCGTCGGCCATGGCGCGCACAGCCTCGCCCACCTCCCGGCCGCCGGCGACCGAGACCTGCAGGTAAACCCAGGCGAGCATGTCGCGGTCGATGCCGGAAAACTCTTCCGCAGCAAGCTTCGGATCGGTTTCGGCCCTGGCGTTCGCAATGGCGATGCGGCCCGCGAAGGAAAGCGGGTGACCCGTGCTCATCTCCCCCGCGGCGATGCTGTAGGCCTGCTGCAGATGCTTGAGCCGCCGTGCCGCATCGCCTTCCCGCGCGAAATGGTCCGCCAGCAGGTAGGCCGCCTTCATGCTGAGGATGGCCGGGTAGGTCGAATCCGTGATGAGGGCATTCATGCGGCGGACGGCGGTCGCATCGAGCGGCCGGGCGCCGGAGGCAAGATCGGCATAGTCGACCCAGGCTTCCATGCCGGCTATCGTCACCGGATCGCCGAGAGCCTTTGAAATATCGAGGCAAAGCGAGAAGTAGCGGCGCGCATTCGCATGGTCGCCGAGGTCGAGATAGTTCTGCGCCGTGTTGTTGGCGCTGACCAGCGTGTTGAAGTGGTTCCGGCCGTAGTGGCGGGTCCGGTTCTCCAGGACCTCCAGATCGTATTGCAGGGCGCGCGAGGGCGAGCCGAGGCCGCGCAGCATATCCGCCAGATTGTTGGCGATGCGCCAGGTAATCGTGTTGTCCGCGCCGAGCGAGGACTGCGCGATCTCGTATTTGCGCCGTTCGAGATCGATGGCCGTGCCGTATTGCCCGACGCCGGAAAGCGCCGTCGCGAGCTTGTCGTTCGCATGGATGAGCTGCTCGGATTCATGGCCGTAGAAGCGGGCGTAGAGATTGGTCGCCATCGTATAGAGCGGCACGAAATGCTGCTGCGCGTCCGGCACCGCCGTGCGGAACTCGGCATAGGCGAGGTAGAAGTCGGCCAGTTCCCTGACATCCGCGCTGGCCGCCGGCGTCGTTTCCGCCTCCTTGAACAATGCAGCCGCGTCCTCGTTGAGGCCGCTCTTGTGGAAACTGCGGGCCGCATCCGTGTAGTGTCTCAGCGTCACGGCATGAAGCCCGGTCTTCGCCGAGGCGGCGAGCGCCGCGCACAGCCGCTTGCGGCCATCGTCCAGACGGCCGCTTTCGAGCACGCTGTAGGCCGTGCGTATCCGTGCGTCGATATCCGGCTCGGTGCCCGCGCCGTGCGCCCTGCGGATACGCTTTTCATAGAACGCCGCTAGTTCGTCCTGCTTGCGGCTCTGCTTCAGGCGGCCCTTGGCATCCATCAGCGTCTCGATCAGCAGGTTGGCCCGCGTTTCCTCCACCGGCTCGAGGATCGCCAGAAGCGACCGCATGCGGGGATAATAGGCGGCGTCCACATGGGCGGCATCGCCCATGCGCAGCGCATAGGTGGCGGCCGAGACGGCATAGCTTGCGGAAAGCCACGCCTCGCCCTCTTTCCTGAAGCGAGCGCTCGCCGCCTCCGCCATGCGCAGCGCGCCCTGCACGTCTCCCTTGTCGGAAAGCGCCAGCATCTCGGCCGCAACGGCATCAGAACGGCGGCCCGCCTCCTGCGTGGGAGCCTGCGCGAAGGCTGGAAAGGTCAGAAGGGTAAAGAGAAAAACGGCGGCGATGCGGATGAAGGGGAGAGACGAGGGCATGAATGCAGCTTCTTGAAAGGATCGAATGGCGGCGCGGCTGAGACGGGCCTCGTATCTACACAGACGGTCAACGGACGGAGATTATTTCCGGCGCGACGCCAGAGGTGCATTTTCCCGGAGGTTATGCAAGGCGGCGTCCCGGTCTTCGGTGGAGGAAGCGATCGCCTCTTCCGCAAACCCGCCAAGGCACTATGATGGGGGATGGCAACCATCCGGGACTTTTCATGACAGAGCAAAACCAGAGCCGGCTGCGGGAGCGGATGACGATCCTCGGCGAACTCGACGCGGAGACCTTCGTGCCGTGGATCCGGCGTCATGCCGCAAGGCTCGGGCTTTTCGAGACCATATCCCATACCGGTCCCGACCGGATAGAACTGGACGTGGCCGGCCCGCCAGAACTCATCGACATGATGGAGGTCGGCTGCTCGCTCGGCCCCATCGAGGTATGGGTCGAAACGATAAGCCGCAGGCCCATCGACAACGGCTGTGAATAGAAACGCCCCAGCCGCCCGGCCACCGTTCAATCATTCTTGCCAAGGCGAAACGGGTGTGCAAACGTGCAGGAAGCAGGCGCGCAAGCGTGTGGAAGCGCGCAATGCAACCACTGGTCAAGTGATTGATGTAATTTGGAAAATATAACGATGCACTCCGATACGGCAGGCTCCTGGGTGCCGGTCGCCCTCTCTTCGGATTTGCCGGCGGCAACCGTCATTCCAGCCCATATCCCGGCAGGTCCCCTCGCCCTCTGGCGCAGCCAGTCCGGCCGTGTCTCGGCCTCGGCCGACCGATGTCCGCATCGTGGCATGAGCCTGTCGCACGGCTTCGTGCGCGGCGAGGCTTTGTCCTGCATCTATCACGGCTGGAGCTACGGCCCGGCCGGCAACTGTCTGCGCATTCCCGCCCATCCGGGACTGACGCCACCCGAGGCGATCCGTACCGTCACCCATCCCGTCACGGAAGCGGACGGCGTGGTCTGGGTGGCCGTCGGCGAGCCGGCCGGGGAGCCGCCGGCTCTTGCAGGCCGCGTTCCGCTGCGCTCGCTCACCGCCTTCGCGGACATCGCCGCGATCGAGGCCGCAGCCGGTGCCCGGGCGAACGCCGGAGGTTTCGTGGAAACGGAAACCACAAGCCTTCTGCTGTCGTCCACGCGGGAGGGTGAGACACTCATCCATGTGCTGGTCGCGGCCGACGCCGGGCCAGCCGCGCGCATCGCGGCCGCCCGCGCCGCCGAGGGCCTACGGCGCACGGCCGAGGACCTCCAGAAGAAGGGAGCCGCGCAATGACCGCAGGATCCATAGGCGCCATGCTCGACGAATGGTATCCGGTCGGCATCTTCGCCCAGCTCGGGCCGTCAGGCCGCAAGACGAGGCTGATGGGTGAGCCGATCGAGGTCGCCGCAGACGGCAATGGCGGCGCCAGCGTGACCGACAGCACTGGCCGCGCGCTGCCGGTGCGCGTGCGCTACGGCCATGTCTGGACCTCGTTGGGCGCGCCGAAAAAGGAGCTTTTCGCGATTCCCGAGGCCGACCAGCCGGGCCGGCGCTTCGTCGATGTCGGCGTGGTGCGCGTGCGCTGCTCGCCCTTGCGCGCCGTCGAGAACTTCCTCGACATCGCCCATTTCCCCTTCGTGCACACCGATATCCTTGGCGCCGAGCCGCATACGGAAGTGCAGGCATACAAGGTCGAGATCCGCGAGGACGTGGACGAGGTCTGGGCGACCCAGGTGGAGTTCTACCAGCCGCAGGCCGCCAAGTCGGCCAGCGGCGGCATCAACACGCAATACATGTATCGCGTCGCCGCCCCCACCTCCACCGTCCTCTACAAGACCTGCCCGCCGCGGCCGAGCGAATGGGACGTCATCACGCTCTTCGTGCAGCCGCTCGACGAGGACCTCTGCGACGTCTGGCCCTGGATGGCGCTCTTCGACGACGACACGCCGATGACCGACCTCATCCACTTCCAGCAGACGATCTTCCTGCAGGATCGCTCGATCCTGGAGAACCAGGTGCCACGGCTCCTGCCGCTCGATCCCGGCATGGAAATGCCGACCCGCGCGGACCTGACCTCCGTCGCCTACCGGCGCTGGCTGAAACGCCACAACTATACCTACGGCGCGCAACTGGTGGCGCAATGATGAAGCTCTACGACTACATTCTCTCGCCGAGCTGCTACAAGGTGCGGCTGATGGCGGCGCTGACCGGCGTCACACTCGACCTGCGCGCCGTCGATTTCCATCCCGGCCTGGAGCATCGCGGCCCCGAGCTGCTGGCGCTCAACCCGGCCGGTTCGATCCCCATCCTGGTGGACGGCGACCTGCTGCTCACCGAGTCCTCGGCCATGCTCGTCCATCTGGCCGCCGAAGCCGCGCCGGACTGGCTCGCCGGCGACACGCCGCGGGAAGCAGCCCGCATTCAGCAATGGCTCTCCTTCTCCGGCCGGCTCACCGGAAGCCTCGGCGGCGCACGGCTGCACGAGATGCTGCTGAGGCCCGGCGATATCGGCGCGCTCCAGTCGCAAGGCATCGCCGCCCTTCGCGAGCTGGAACTCGGCCTCGTCGAGCAGACCGAGCGCGGCCAGCGTTTCCTTGCCGCCGACCGGCCGACCGTAGCCGATGTCGCCTGCTTCCCCTATGTGGCGCTCGCCCCGGACGGCGGCGTGCCGCTCGATCCCTATCCGGCGATCCGCCTCTGGTCCCGCCGGCTTCGCTCCCTGCCCGGCTTCATCGAGATGCCCGGCATCCACCGGCTGCACGACCTGAAGCCGGAACCGCAGTACGAAGCGAGCGAGGGCTGAATGGCCGGCCATCTGCTGAAGAACTGCGCGGCCGTGATCGTCGACGACGGCAACGGCCCCACGGTGCGCCGCAATGTCGATCTCCTGACCGAGGGACCGGCGGTCAAGGCCATCGGCGCGAACCTTACCGCCGGCCCGCTTCCCGCCGGCACCGCGGTTCAGGATGCCGACGGCTGGTTCGTCTATCCCGGCCTCGTCAACACGCATCACCACTTCTTCCAGTGCTTCGTGCGCAACCGCGCCGATCTCGACTGGACGAAGCTTTCGGTCATCGAGTGGCTGGACCGCATCTACCCGATCTTCTCGCAGCTCAACGAGAACTGCTTCTACCATTCCTCCGTCACCGCCATGGCCGAGCTGATCAAGCACGGCTGCACCACCGCCTTCGACCACCAGTACAATTTTCCGCGCCATGCCGGAAAACGGCTGGTCGACCGGCAGTTCGAGGCGGCCGACCTTCTCGGCATGCGCTTCCATGCGGGCCGCGGCGGCAACACGCTGCCGAAATCGGAAGGCTCGACCATTCCCGACGCCATGCTGGAGACGACGGACGAGTTCATCGCCGATTGCGCCCGGCTGATCGACACCTATCACGATGCCGGCCGCTTCAGCATGCGCCAGGTCGTCGTCGCGCCCTGCCAGCCGGTCAACTGCTACCGCGAGACCTTCGTGGAATCCGTGGCGCTGGCGCGGGACCGCGGCGTCTTCCTGCACACCCATGTCGGCGAAGGCGAAAGCCCGGTCATCGCGGCGCGCCACGGCATGCGCACCGTGGATTACCTGGAGGAACTGGGCTTTGCCGGTCCGGACGCCTTCTATGCCCATTGCTGGGAACTGACCCATGACGAGCTGAAGACCATGGCGGCGAGCGGCACGGGCGTTTCCCACTGCCCCGAGCCGGTCTATCTCGTCGGGGCCGAGGTGACCGACATTCCCGCCATGGCCGCCTTCGGTCTGCGTATCGGACTTGGCTGCGACGGCGCGGCCTCCAACGACAATTCCAACCTGATGCACTGCCTGCACTCGGCCTATATGCTGCAATGCCTCGTCGCCTCGACGCGAAAGCATCCCGTGCCGGTTCCGGCCGATTTCCTCGGCTACGGCACGACGGGCGGTGCAAGCCTG